>JBDNAG010000145.1:0-15581 GCA_039768565.1 Akkermansiaceae bacterium
CGTCCAATCGTGAAAAAGGTATTGAGAGCGGAGGGGCTGCCTATTGCGCCGCCTGATAAAGAGTCGCCAGTTCGGAGAGACTTTTCTTCGTGTAGACCTTCCAGCGGGAGTCATGGTAGTTCCCGTTTCTGCAGTCTTGCGAAATTGCGATGAGTGATTCCTCTCGGTAGTTTTTTGCAACCCAATCAAAGAAGGCTGCGGTTTGAGAACCTCCTTCTTTGAATTTCCTTTTTTCAGGATCTTCGGCGATTTCTCCGCTCAACCGTGCCCGGATTCCTGTGGCAATCCAATCGGGGCAGCTGGGCGGGTAGCTTTGAAGCTGCGGTATGAGGCGCTTGAGAACCCATGTTTTCACTTCTGCATCCGTTAGATTTCCTGGCTCGCCAGGTTTGATTTCAAAGGTGCGGGGAACGTCGGGGTAGTGGACTGTTCCAATTCGTTTGGCGAGCGGGAGCCAGTTTGTAAAGAAGATCTCTCGAGCGGTTTCGATTTCGTGACGGAATTCGGGGTTCTTGCTGAAGTCCGCCTTGAAAGTCAGATCGATCTTCGTCTTGTTGAACCGCAGATCAATCTTTCTTACCTCCTCGTGGACGGGGGCAAGGAGGATGGGGGTAATCTGGAGTTCTCCAAAAATCAGGGATTCGTCCTGAGCTGCTGTGGCGCGGATTCGAACAAAACGGGTGCCGTCCGGGAGCCGGACCGTGGCTGCTCCTTCGAAGAGTTTCACCGGAGGATCCCAGGCTTTGCCATCTTTCGAGAGTTCGAGGATTCCGGACTCGAGGATCCCGACGTCTGTGCCATGTTTTCCAGTGGCGACATTGATTTCGCCGGTTGCAGGCCAGGGAAATTCTACAGTGAGATAATCACCGTCTTTTAACCCGCCGCCGGACCAAAAAAAGGTATCGAGTTTGCCGTCAAAGACGAGTGTTTGATTGTATCCTTTCCGTGCTTCGATGCTTGTGGTGATGGTCGTGTCATGGAGCGCTTTGGTGGCGGGCGGATCATAGGGGAAAGAGGCATAAATTTTGGCGAGTCGATAGCGTCTGTCGAGTGAATCGAGACGTGTGCGAAATTCGCGGTAATCCAAGCTCGAGGCTGGAAGCCAGGTGGCCTCGGCGAAAGCTGCAATTCTTGGGAAGACGAGGTATTGAAGCTTGGCGAATTCGTGAACGTAGCGGGTGCGAAGGCTGGCTTGGGAAAGGGGGCCAGGTTTCCATTGGTAAACTTTGTGAACAGGGTTGAATCCTTCCTCGGCCTCGAGCTTGGCAGCGAGGAGAAGTTCAGCCTCCTTGGGTCGCGGGTAGACCGAGAAGTCAGTGGTTTTGATTTTTTCTGAAAGCAGAAGTCTCTTCCCGTGCTTGGTAATGATCTTTTCAAGCGAGTCGTGAAACTTCGATGAACTTCCCTCGATTCGAATGATTTCCGCGGGGAAGAGTTCAGTGACTTCTGCGAAGAGCTCGTCTATGAATTTGAGTGTGGAATCGTTTTGAAGGACGCTGACTTTTCGATCTTCCCAGGTGTTGGCGACTTGGAGTGTGGAATCGCCGAGTTCGGGATAGGAGGCGATCAGCGAAGTTGCTCCTGTGGTGAAGGTGAAGGTTGGAATCACAGTGATGGCCCGGGATTCAGCGTGAGTAATGATCTCCTTAAGTTTTGCGTGAGGGTAGTAGCCAGCGTATTCGGTCGAGTCACTTCCAGTGGGATCGCCGAAAGGTGGGGTCGAGGCGCGGACGCTCCCGATTTCGTGGAGTTTTGGGAACTTTGAGCTCTCCATGCGCCATCCGCAGTCTCCGTTGAGTTGTAGGTGAAGTTCATTGAGCTTGTGGAACGAAAGCCAGTCGATGAGCGATTTCAGCTCATCAGCAGGGAAGAGATGCGCGCTGACATCGAGGTGAAAAACTCGGCGGGGGGTTTCCGGCCAGTCCTGAATAATTTGGGCAGGAATGACGGCTCTCGGGAGCGGTTTTTCAGCAACGGGGAGAAGTTGCGCCATGGTCTGGATGCCATGCATCAGGCCGGGGAGATCGCCTCCCTGGATGGAGGCACCTTCAGGGGTAATTTCAATGCGGTAGAACTCCGGCTTCTCGAACTTGCCGAGGCTCAGTCGAATGGCGCGTTTGTAGGGTAGTCTACCCGCTTGTTTGACGGTGCGAAAGCGATGAGGATATCCTGTGGTTTTTTGGAGGGCAGTGGTCAGCGCTTCGGCCTGGGATTCCAGTTGAGCTGGGGCAATGACTGCGGTTCGGACATCAACGATCAATTTTCCTTCTCCTGGCAGGATTTCGCGAGGCATTGGAACCAACGTAGCCTTCAAAAATGAGGTCAAGACGATGGTGGAAACGATGAAAAGTCGCATACCGGAAAGATGGGGCCCGTTTTTATGCAGTGCAAGGCGACATCTGGAAAGACCGCGGTGAATCGAACCGTAAGGAATTCACCATTTTGCATATGAAAAAACTCTTCGCTGCCCTTCTCCTCTCTGCATTGCCTGCTTTGGCTGAATTGAAACTGCCGAATCTCTTCTCGGACGGGATGGTATTGCAACGGGATACCAATGCACGTGTTTGGGGTTGGACCGAGCCAAATGCACCGGTAAAGCTCACTTTTGCGGGAGAAGATCATGGGACTCGCGCCGACCAGAATGGAGATTGGAAGTTTGAACTCAAGGGGCTAAAGACGAGCGCTAAGGGGAGTGACCTCGTGATTCAGGCTGCAGGCTCGAAGAAAGTGATCAAGGATGTTCTCGTCGGAGAGGTCTGGTTGGCCTCCGGCCAGTCGAATATGGAGTGGCGCGTTTCCAGTAGCGCCAATGCCGCGGAAGAAGTTTCTAAAGCCAATGATCCCCTATTACGGGTTTTTGTTTCGGCGAACGTCGCAGAGAATCGTCCGCAGAAAGACTGGCGGGGAAACTGGAAGGCGACCCAACCAGAGAATACCGGAACGTTTACCGCGGTAGGTTACTATTTTGCGAAGAAGCTCCGTTCGGAAATTGGCGTGCCAGTCGGAGTGATTGAGTGTGCGTGGGGAGGGAAGCCGGTTCAGGCCTTTACTAGCGAAGCCGCGCTGGGTGAGTTGCCGGCTGGAAAGAAGCTTCTCGAAATGAAGGCCAAGGCTGTCGCCGGATATGATCCGAGGAAAGTCGAAGAAGCTTTTCAAAAGCAGGTGAAAGAATACAAGGAGAAGCTCGCCCAATGGGAGAAGGACAAGAAGAGACCGAAACCACGTGGCCCGCGTAAGGCCGGAGATCCGGGTAAAAACCCTTCCATGCCGTCGACTATCTATAACGGTATGATTGCTCCAATCGTAGGTTATGGCAACCGTGGTGCAATTTGGTATCAGGGTGAGTCCAATGCGAATGGAGGAACCGCTCAAAGCTACGAGGAGCTTATGGGTTGCATGGTGGCTGACTGGCGCCAGCGCTGGGGGCATGATCTTTCCTTTTACTGGGTGCAATTAGCGAATTTCCGCGAACCGACTTTGGAGCCTGGTGCCGTGAGTGATTGGGTGGTGGTGCAGGATGAAATGCGGCGCGCCCTTAAATCAATTCCGAAAAGCGGGATGGCTGTGATCAACGACATTGGCGATGCCCGGGATATCCACCCCAAGAATAAGCATGATGTGGGCGAACGCCTTGCACGCTGGGCCTTGGTTCAGGATTACGGTAAGAAAGATGTGGTGATCTCCGGCCCTCTCTATTCCGGAATGGAGAAGAGGGACGGCAAGATTGTGATTTCGTTTGATCATGCTTCCGGCCTGAAGGCGCGCGATGGTAAGGATTTGAAGCGCTTTGAGATTGCAGGTGCCGATGGTAAGTGGCAGTGGGCCAAGGCCAGGATCGATGGTGGTAAAGTTATCCTCTGGCATGATGCCATCAAGAGTCCTGCAAAGGCTCGTTACGCATGGGCGGCCAATCCGAAAGGATCCAATCTGGTGAATGGTGAGGGCTTGCCTGCGAGTTGCTTCACCACGGAGTAGGCTCGCAAGCGTTGTTAGGGAAGAGACTCATTGATCATTTCGATTCAAGCGATCCGATTGTTAACTCGAGGGTGCGGGGCCTACCGTTCCACCTTCGACGAATTTTGCTTTGGTCAGGGTCTGACGTAGATCTTTTTTTCCCTGGCTGATGTTGTCAGCCCAGTTGACGATCCGCCTGACGATAGGTCGATGATCCCATCGGACATGGGCTACCGATGGTTGGAGCCAGGCGAAAGTCTGATCAGGATCACGGCAGATGAGCGAAACGTTTTCTGGCGCCATGATACCTTGGCGGGCGAGGTGGTCCTTGACTGCGTGGAAGACAAATGGCTCGTCAACGATGAGGGCTGTGGGAGGGGTGACTTTGAAGAGTCCATCGAGCACTCGGCGGAGCCCGTCTGCCGAGTCATCCCATTCCGGCAGATTGAATGAGCCGGTGCTGAGACCATGTCTCGCCATTTCATCCAGCACAGCCAGGTCTGAGCGCCCAGGACCTCCCGCGCGCTGGCTTTCGCGAACTAGAACTACGATCCGCTGATGTCCGAGTTCGACCAGATGTCGAACGATGATTCGGCCAATCGCCTCGTGATCAGGACCGACGCCTGCGATGGGCAGTTCTCGTCGCCGGCCGAAAAGCGCAAAGAAGGGGGTGTCGTTTTTTGAGAACCACTGAAGGACGTTTTTAGCTGCTGCACAGACGATCCAGGCATCTGTTTCAGTTGTTCGGATCATTCTTTGGATCCGGTCGACTTTCATCCCAAGCTCGGTGAGTGTTTTGGCTGATTGAATCACTTGATGTCCCGATCCTGTCAGCTTGTGGCGGAGATCCACCATGTAATCGTCATTGAGGGAAGCGACGTCATATTCGAGGATCGCAATTCTAAGTGGAGCTGAATGACGCGGCCTGCTTTTTAGGAGAATCTTGCGCGGGCGTCCTGCTCCCTGCCCCTCGAGAACACCTTGATCTTCGAGTAGTCCAAGCGCAGCCCAAACGGTCTTGCTATCGATACCGAACTCCTTGGCCAAGGCCGGGCTGCCCGGCATGAAGCCACTCCATTTCCCTGCGATCAACTCGGAACGCAAATGATCCGCGACTTGCTGGGAGGGGGAGAGGATATTGAGATCTTCCATGTGATGGCCTAGGCCTATCCGATCATGGAAAGGAATCAATCTGAAACGAAAGAGTTTCAGTGAGCGTAACACGGCCCGCCCCAATCAACCATGAAAGCAAACTTCCTTCTCCTTTCCGCCTATCTATTTCTCGTATGCCTTTGCGATGCTGGGGTGGTGACCTTCGCCGCTACTACTCCGGAGGTTAACGATGGCGATATTGGAAATCTTACCTGGACTGACACGGTAACGGAGAAAGTCTACAGTGATGCTTCCAATCCCGGGCAGTCGTTCACGACCGGAGAGAGCCCGTCGGGATATCTGCTGAAGGCCTTTGCGATTTAGATCAATACAACCAGTTCCGTTTACCCCGCTCCAACCGGGCGCAACTATGGTGTCAGGGTGGTATCAATTGGCGAAGACGGGGTCACAAGCACGATTGCATTGGAAACAGACCATATTCAAACCGGATCCTGGAAAGCAGGTGATTGGATGACTTGGACTCTTGATACTCCAGTCTTGTTAGATCCGGAATCCCAATACGGGATCGATATCGAACACATGGCCGGAGGCAATTGGCGTAATGGAATTCCATACTTGAGATACAATCGTTTGGACGACCTCGTTGGAGGAGATTACTACCGGAAAGCAGATGGTGATCCTGCTGAAATCAATGCAGGTGATGCGCGGGATCTTGTGTTTCATCTCGACCTTGATCCCGCCAATGGGAATACCACTCCCGGATTATCGATCACCAAATTTTCCAAAGTCGGAGAAGGTGGCTGGGGAGTGGTTTTGACCGGGCTTCCAAACACGGCATACGAATTGCGTTCTGATCCGGCTCTGAATTTCGAGCCGGGAATTCTTATCGAGAATTTCAGTCAGGGAACCCCGGGTATTGATCCGGGCTCAGTTGGAGGTCCCAATGATAGCGTGGTGACTACCGATGAAAGTGGCGATGCCACGGTGCGTGTCATGCTTGCCGGTGGCACTTCTAACTTCCTTCGAGTGGAAGTTTTGCCATAATTAAGCTCTGAAGCTTTGAAAAAAATTATTACCATCGTTTGCACTTTTACTGGAGTTGTCATGCTTCCGGTAATCGCTTGTTCTTTCCAGCCGAAAGCTCTTAAAATCGAGTCTCTTGGGTTCATCGAAGGAACTGACAAATGGGACTGGTGGCAGGCGCGCACCGCTTTTGTTCCGGGTGAGGACCCGTTATGGATTACGACGATGTCGGAAACAGGCAAGGGCGTGTCGCACGACTTCCATGATGTCTATCAATCATTCAGTCGTGACGGTGGAAAAACATGGAGTAAGCCAATGCTCATTGAGTCGCTCCAGCGTGTGAGAGAGGCGGATGGATTCGAGATTTCTCCAGGTGATCTCTGGCCAACCTGGCATGCTAAGTCAGGGATGGTCCTCACTACTGGAAAGACTTTTAACTTTGCCAAGGGGACCGAAGAGAAGCGCTTACGTGAAAAGGTGTCCTATGCTGTGGCTGATCCTCGGAGTAAGACTTGGGGAGAAATGAAATTTCTCGCTATGCCGGAGAAAGATCATTCTGGACGAAAGATCACCGCTTGTAATGCAGGAAACCACCAGCGAGTGGATTTGCCAAATGGTGAGATCCTGCTGCCAGTGCGTTACGTCGCAGACGTCCAAAAGCACAACTATACCAGCACGGTGGCCCGCTGTCGTTTTGATGGTGAAACGCTGACTTATCTCGAACACGGAACTGAACTGAACATCCCCCGAGATCGTGGTCTCTACGAACCCTCCTTGACGGAGTTTGAAGGTCGCTACTTCCTAACCCTACGAGCCGATCACTCCGCATATGTGACGGTCTCAAAGGACGGGCTGAAGTTTGACCCGGTTCGTGAGTGGACTTTTGACGACGGCTTATCACTCGGCAGTTATAACACGCAACAACATTGGGTGACCTGTGGCGGAGGTCTCTTCCTGATCTACACTCGCAAGGGCGCTCAGAACGACCACATGTTCCGGCATCGTGCCCCTCTTTTTATTGCGCAGGTCAATCCGGAAACCTTGCAGGTGATGCGAGAAACGGAGCGTGTTCTGATCGCTGAAAATCAAGCTACTTTAGGAAATTCTGGAGTTTGTCGCATCAGCGACCACGAAAGCTGGGTGACTTGTGGAGAAGGCCTCATGCGTCTTGGTAAGCGCAAGGGTGAACACAACAAAGTTTTCCATGTGAAGATCACCGCGAAGGCGCGCGAGTGATAGTCTTCTTATGGTCAAATTTGGAAAAGAAGGGGAGGACCAAGAGTTTTGTCCCTACTTACCTTCGTTGTTGTTTCCAAGAATCCCAAGCGCGCGTTCTTGGATTCGTGGTTCGGAATCATTTTCGGCGAGGTATTCCAGCCATTCGGTAACGTTGGGATCACTTGCCATGGGAGCCAGAGTTTCGAGTGCCTGGCCGCGCATTTTGGGAGATTCTTCTTCACCGATCCACTCAAGGATATTGGTCCGAAATTCTCCATTGGTCGTCCCGCGGAGATTTTCGAGGAGCTGCCAGCGAAGGTATCCGCCCTTTGGGTCCTCTAGTGAAGCGGTCCAGAGAGGCATCATGGAGGAAACGATTTCATCATCGATTGCTCCGCCCTCCTTGAGTGAAGAGAGAGTTTTGACTCTTTCCCATTGGTCGCGCTCGGTGTCTAGGACGATGGTACGGGCCTCTGCTAGCTTTACTTTTTGTTTCCGGAAATGGTCGAGAACACCGAGGTCACGGAGTTGTTGTTCGAGTTTGGTTGGAGTATTACCTATGGAATTGGGTGGTAATTTGGAGTCAGATTGGTTGGTGAGAGGATCTTCAAATTCGTTGATGGGTTGCCTTGTCGCATTGGCGAGTTCGGCGAGTTCGTTTTCGAGAGAGCGGATTCTAGCTTCGAGCCGACCGCTTGAGGGAGAGGTTTTTTCAGGTGAAGGTTCGGGTTGCCGGATGAGAGAAATGGCAAGAGCGGCGAGGGAGAAGAGAAGGGCCAAAGATGGAATGACTTTCATGGAACTATGACTAGTAGGAATAGAATTGAAGAAGTTTGGCGAGAGATAAGTTGGGGAGAAAGCCCTGCCGAGTAAGGCAGGGCCATTGGGGGTCGTCTTATTTTTCTTTGTCCGGCCAGAGCCGCTTTTTGAATTGCATGAGGCGATCTTTAGCAGCTTCTTCACTGAGCTCGCCGGCCTCGACAGCCTTCATTAGCTTGTTTTCGGCATCAGCATATTTTTTCCGGCGCATGCGTTGGTCGGTGGCTTTTCCGGAGCTTGCAACACGGCGCCGGACGGCCTCTTGTTTTTCTCGAGCCTCCTCATCGGTAATTTTTCCGGCTTTCCGGGCTTCCTCGATTTCTTCAGCGACGGCGCGCATTTTGTCTTTAGCAGACTCGTTTCCGGATACTGTTTTGAGTTGTTTGGCGAGTCGGGCGAGCCGTTTCTCGGCTTCGGCCCGAGTCATTTTTCCGGCTTCAACAGCAGCTTTCATCTTGGCCTCAGCCTCCGCGTATTTGGCACGTAGCCCATTATCGCTTTGGGCACCTTTTTTGATGGCCTCCATTTTTTTGGTGGCTTCTTCTCTCGTGAGTTCTCCGGCAGCGACAGCTTCTCTAATTTTTTGGAAAGCCGCTCTTTGATGCTCTTTGCTCACCTGCTCGAGGTTCGTTTTTTTCTTTGGCTTTTTCTCCTGTGCCCGAGCAATGCCGAGAGGAAGGAAAGCGGTTGAGGCAAGCAGGACGCATATCTGAAGAATGCGGGGCTTGCGGGATGGGGCGTGGGTTAGGATATGTTTCATTCGTTTTTCTAGGTTTCCGCCACTGTTTATTTCGCTTGCCATGGCCGGTGGACGGAAAGCCGGAGGAGCAAGAGCTTCAAGAGTGTTGAGAATCGACTGTGCGTAGGAGCGCGCATTGGTATGGAAGGTATTGAGGACAAGGGAATCGGTGCAGATTTCTTCGGCAGTACGCAGTTTGTTTCGGGCGAGCCACATCAAAGGATTCCACCAGAAGGCGAGTCCGGAAGCCCACTCGATCCAGCGGACCAGGTGGTCGCGGCGTTTAATATGAGCTAGTTCGTGTGCGAGGCCCCATTGCCACTCATGAGGAGGCAGTTTCTGAAGGATACTTTGAGGGAGAACGAGGTGAATACGCCCTCCAAGCCACCAAACAAGGGGAGTGAGAGAAGCGGAAGTGGTGTGAATCGTGGGGAGTTGTTTGAGCTTGAGCGCGGACGCGAGTTGCCGAGCTTTGTTTTGAACTTCTGCTGGAGCAAGTTGGCAGGAAGCAAGGAGCTTGCGGTTAAAAAAGAAGGCCCTTGCTAGGGTGAAGGTTAAGAGAACGACGGTGCCGCTTAACCACAGTCCAGTGAGTAGAGTTTTTAGGGATAGATTTTTTTGATTGAGATCATTGCCTGCTGGGTCAAGTGAGACGGCTGTGGAGCTTGCGATATTTGGGTCAAGTGGAAGGGCGTCGACAATGGAAGAAGAGGTGCCTGGAATGATGAGATGGAATAAGGGCGGGGTGATCAGTTTGATCAGGACTAGAAGCCAAAGAAGATGGCTAATATGAGGATGCTTGTTTTTTGAGCCGATGAGTAGAGCAAGAATGGCAAGTGGAATAACGATGGCAGCGTTCGTGATGCCGGTCTGGACGAGGAAGTTGAGCACGGCGTTTTACTGGTCAGAGTGTTCGTCGAGGAGAGCGCGCAGTTTGTTAATTTCGTTAGTTGAGATCCTTTTATTTTCGACGAGGTGGGTGATCAGAGGGGTGAAAGAACCCGCTGTAAGGGTGGTGGCAAGGGACTCCAATTCATGGCCGGCGTAATCCTGTCGAGTCAAGGTGGCTGCGAAAAAGTGAATAGAGTGTGAACGATCGCGGGAAAGATATCCTTTTTTCTCGAGACGTTGGAGAAGGCGTTGAACGGTCCCGTGCTGAGGCTTTTGAGCATTCGGGTAAAGTTGTTCGCGAATTTCACGAGCGGTAAGGTGGCCGTGTTCCCAGAGTAGGTCCAAGATAGCGAGTTCTGCTTTAGCGATCATATACGGGTTTTGAGGGGGTAATTACGACTAGTTGTCGTTAGATAACGACAACTAGTCGTAATTACAATAAATATTGTGATTTTCCGTTTTGAGTTGAGCAAATTTAGACTTTCCCAAGTTCTAAGCTTGGGCACGATAACGCTCTTGAAATCACTCAGTGAAGAATCAGAAAATCCTTTTTGGAAACGGCTTTTTTCGCCGGGAGGATTTGAGTGGGCCTTTCGGATGCGTAAGGGAGACGCAAAGTCTTTTTTCGCTCGGCAGGATGAAAGCGGTGAGCTTTTACTGAAACGAAATCGTCAATTAGAAGAGAGCTTTGAGAGCTATTCGGCTTGTACTGAAGAAGGAGAAAATCTAGTGGAAGAGGCATGGGACCTAGCTCTGGAATGGGAGCAGGTAGTTTCAAAGGAACCACGCAATCTTAAATTACTCTCGGAGCAATGGGAGGCTGATTTACTCTTCATGGATCGCCGAACGAGCCAAGTGGCTGCCGGGTCAGTGTGTTTTCCGTCTTCGTGGGATCTACGACATGCTATCGGGAAGACGCTTGATCAAGTACATGGAGTCGTGCCGCGGTTGAATCCGCAGATTGGAGAAATGATCAAGCGGTTTTTGGAAAAACTGGAGCCAGGCAAATCATATTGTCGAGAGAATTGGAGTTTCACTCGAAGTGATGCTCTTGATTATCATCCGGATCGGAATCGCAAGCGTCTGGATGAAACGTTGAGTTTAGACGAAGTTTATTTGCGTATTGAGCATCAGCTCTTCACTGGTCTTTCTGATGGAGTTCTCATGGGGATCCGAATTGAAACAACTCCTTTAAAGGAACTCGCAGAAGATCCTAGCGTCTGGAATACAACAGCTGAAAAACTCCGAACAATGCCGGATGATGTGGCGCGTTACAAATCGATGGATACCGCTATTCCAACGATCCTACGAGAAATGAAAGCTTATCGGAGCTTCGAATAAGAACTACTTGTTGAGAAAGAGGTCGCTCTTGACGACGAAGTGAACGAGGTCGCGGAGGCGGTTTTGTTTTTTGCCGAGGTCCCCGATGATGCGGTTGATTTCTCCGCGGTCAGTGGGTTCGAGGCGGCGGCCAGTGGCGTAGGTGAGCATTTTTTCGGTGAGGCAGCGGACGATTTGGGGCTCGCGCTCTTTGAGCATTTCCTTGAATTCGACGATGTCGCTAATCTCCCTTCCGGTGGTGGTGGTTGATTTGGTATCGATGGGTTTGTTGACGCCCCGGTAGCGATCACGCCAGCGGCCGACTACGTCGAAATTCTCGAAGGCGAATCCCATGGGATCGATCTTGGCATGGCAGGACGCGCAGGATTCGTTTTTGCGATGAAGCTCCAGTTGTTCGCGAATGGTGACGGCCCCGCGGGTGTCGGTGGGGAGGGGTTCGATATCTGGCGGTGGAGGGAGAGGAGGGGTGCCGAGGACGTTTTCGAGAATCCAGGTGCCACGGATGACGGGTGAGGTGTCGACTCCGTTGGCGGTCGCGGTCATGATGCCGGGTTGAGTGAAGATGCCGCCGCGGCGAGGATCGTCTAGTTTGACCTTGCGGAGGCGGGCGCCGCGGATGTCTTCGCGACGATAGATCCATTTGCCTAAGACCTGATTCATGTAGCTATAGTCTGAGTCGATGAACTGCGAAATGCGACCATTGGTCGTGAGGATATCCTCGAAGTAAGTGGTGACTTGTTTGAGCAACATGGGCTCAACTTTAAGGTTTTTGTAGAACTGGTAGTCGCCTCCGGATGGAGGCATTTTGCCAAGTTTGTCGAGCCGTAGCCAAGCGGAGGTGAAATGGCGTCCGAAGGCGGCGGCTTTTGGATCCTTGAGCATTCGTTCGATCTGCCGGTCGAGTTCCGCAGGATTCTGAAGTTTGCCCGCTTTGGCTAAGTCAAGGAGTTGCCCGTCTGGCATCGACGACCAGAGGAAGTAACTCAGCCGTGATGCGATCGCGAAGTCATCGAGGGGCCCTGGTTTTTCTTTTAAATAGAGAAATTGTGGTGAGCAAAGAATGGCGGCATAGCCATCTTGCATCGCCCTAATGAGGGTAGGAAGAGTCTCTTTCTTAGGTTTCCGATTATCCTTTTGGCGAAGGCTTTCGACTGAAAGTTTGGCGTGGTTAGATCCTGGTTCGGTCCAGCCGGCCCGGAATCCGTTGGGGGCGCCATAGGCGAGATACTCGACACGGATATCGTGAGGGCCTTCCTTGAGTTCCACTTTTCCTTTTCGTAATTCCTGTCCGTGGAGGCCGTCGTGTTCGACGACCTTCTTTCCATCAATGAGGATTCGGGCGCCATCATCAGAAGCCATTTCAAAAGTGTATTCACCAGCTTTTGGAGCATCAATCTTACCCTCGAATACAACGCCATAATACTCGTTGCGTTTGGCAGCTTTGATGTCGAGGTGGCCTTTGGGAAGTTTGCCTTGGGTGACCGGTTCGAGAGTATCGAATTCAGGAATCTTACTCCATTTTCCCTCGTAAACCCGATAAGTGAGATCCTGAATACCTCCTGCCATTTCGACGAGAGGATCGACTTGCTGGCGCAGGACGAGTTGGACAAAGGGCTCAATCTCGGAGTCAGTCACCGGACGCCGGAAGGCGCGCGTGGCGAAGGCCTTTATGAGGTCGCGAATCTCGACTTCCTTACCTGAGCCGCTTCCATAAAGTGTGGTGTGACTTGGCGGTGGCCAGCTCTCGATGATGGGTTCCAGAGTGAGGCTATGGATGCGCAGGTGGGGGCCGGGGTAGCCGTTGCGGTGAAGGATTTTGGCGAGCTCGATGGGCCAGCGTTCGTGGGCTTCTTTATCGGTTTTTTTGTCAGGACGCGGAGTGAAGTCGTTAGGAAAATGTTCTTCGACGAGTTTTTCGGCGCGAAAGGGTCGGGCGGGCGGGCCATTTTCCCATCCGATCCAGGGAGTCCAGGTTTTATCGATCCAGGTGGTGTGAGTGAAGGTGTGTTTTTTGCCATCGGGCGGGATGGACCAGAGGGCGAGCGGGGTCGAGGTAATACCAGCGATGCCACCTTGTTTGGTGTCGGCGATGTTGAGGCAGAGTTGGAAGGGATCTTTTTCGTGGAGAGGGAGGGTTTCAGGCCAGGGGTGGTCGGGATTGTGGGCAGAGGCGGTGATAGTGAGGCGGTATTTGGCGGAGGTGCCGACACCACCTCGGAGGTCGAGGGGCGAGAGCCGGCCGTAACGTTCGTAGCCGACCGCGAGCATTTCAAAGTCGGGGTTGAGTTCGCGGGAAGCGGTTTCGATGAGGTGCTCGCCATTGCTTCGGCCTTTGTGGAAGTGGCCGGAGATGGTTCGGGCTTCGATGGCGGGTCTCGGTTCGAGACGAGTGGCTTCGGCGAGTGTTTCCTCCACCGCGGCGAGGGTGAGTTTGAGGAGGAAGTCGGACATGACCAACTTGTCACCAATGTTGAAGAAACCATCCTCGTCTTCGTCTTCGGGGAAGAAGCGAAGGGGATCATGACCAGTACGTTCGACGCTTCCGTTTCCATTGTTGTCGGTTAGTCGCGAGCCCGCGGAATCGGGTCGGTAGTGGGCTCCGTTGAGATGAAGGAGATCGCGCAGGGTGTTACGGAGCTCGTGTCGATTGAGGCGGCGCAGTACGGTTTGTCCTCCGGTGCTCCGCGCTTTTTCGTAGGCTTGGGTGAGTTTGAGCGAGAGAAGGTCGACGATAGGTTTCACATCCCCCTGCTTTGGCTGGGGGGCTTTGTGGGGAGGCATTTCGCCGAGGTTGAGTTGATCAAGAATTCCTTGCCAGATCTCGAGATTTTCGATCTTGGTAAGATTGTTTCCGAGAGTGTCGAAGCGAAGATCTCCCTTTTGCTTTTTGGCGCCGTGGCAGTCGTAACAATGGTTTTCAAGAAAGGGCCTAGCCATCTCAAGGGCATCGCCGAAAAGCCCGCACGGAGTGCAGAGTAAGGCGAGGGCAAGGAGTTTGGTTCTCACGGGAAAACAGGATCAGGTCTTGGATTCGAGACCGCTTAGACTACCGCTGCTCGAACCAAATCGGTCAATTTCCAGCCCGGAATTTTGGAGGATGGAGAGAAGGAGATTGGCAGCCGGAACGCGATTGGAATCATGGTCGGGATAGACCTTGTGTTCCCCGTGTTTGAATCCACCGCCAGCGAGGACGAGCGGGAGATTTTTTGTCTGGTGCGTGCCTGCTGCCATTCCACAGCCGTAAAGGATGGATGTGTGATCGAAAAGAGTGCCACCATTGATCGGGTCTTCCTGCGCTTTGAGGAGATCGATCAGATAAGACATCATTTGAATTTGGTAGCCTTCGATCTTTTTCAAAGCAGCGACGGGGTCGGGTCGTTCCCCGTGGTGGGAAAATCCATGATAACCTCCGTTCAGCCCAAAGTCTCCGTTGGCAAACCCAGATGACAGGGTGATGGCGCGCGTTGAGTCGGTTTGTAAAGCAAGAGCGATTATTTCGATGGTGGCTTTGAGTTGCTCTGCGGTGCCGTTGCCGGGATTGGGCTCCGGAACATCGGTTTTTGGTTTGGGCCGATTGATCCAGGGTTCCTGTTGCACGATTTTCTTTTCGAGGGTGCGAACGGAGTCGAAGTATTCCTCGAGCTTTTCTTGGTCTTGTTTCCCTAGCTCTTTGTTGAGTGATTTGGCCTGATCTTTCACGACATCGAGGATGCTACTGTGACGTTTGAAATTTTCGGCCGAGCTTGCTTTCTTTTCGGCGGAGTCTTCGAGAAACATAGCGCGGTAAGCGGCGCGGAGATCAATAGAGGGAACTTGGACGCCGGTTCGGGTGAAGCTGAGGAGGTTACGCTCACGGCATCCCAAGGTCAGTGAAGAAAACCGGGTCGCGGCACCATGATGCTCTGCGATTTTTTGATCGAGGCTCATGTTTCCCTCGGCATAATTATGAGCGAGGATAGGGCGAACACCACTGAGCAGGACGGGGACCCCCTGATGACCGCCGGTGAAACCGTGATCAAGATTTTGGAAAACCGTGAAGTCCTCACGATGTTTCCCCAGAGCTTTGAGGGTCTCCGGAATATCATAGCTTTTACCGGTCTGAGTAGGATCTGGGAAAAAGGCTTTTTGGTAGACCCCATAGTTGTTGGAGAGACAGACAAAGCGCTTGATCGGTTTATTTTTTTTGGTGGCAGCGCGTCCGACCGGAATCATCGCCTCAAGCAAGGGGAGTGACATGGCTACGCCAGTGCCCCGAAGCAAAGTACGTCTGTCCAACATTTTGGTCATAATGGTAATCAACCCGGAAATTTTCTTAGATCTTTCAAATAGCAATTATTTTCGATGACAGTGGCTTCAAGTATCGATAAGAAAATGGTACTACACTACAGGTTTATATGCCAAATCTAGATCAAACCGACCGCCGCCAGTTCCTCCAGAAATCTATCTTGGGTGGGTTGGTGATCACTTCAACAAGTGAAGTGAC
>JBDNAG010000146.1:0-28638 GCA_039768565.1 Akkermansiaceae bacterium
GCCACCATTCTCCCCCAAGCCCTGAAACCCGCCGGCTACACTTCCGGAATCTTTGGCAAATGGCACCTCGGCGACGAAGAATCCTACCAACCCCACAAACGCGGATTCGATGAAGTCTTTATCCACGGTGCCGGCGGTATCGGGCAAGGCTACAAATGCTCCTGCGCAGACGTCCCCGGCAACAAATACTTCGATCCCACTATCCGCCACAATGGCTCCTTCGTGAAAACCAAAGGCTACTGCACCGACCTCTTTTTTACAGCCGCCATGGGTTGGATGAAAGAGGCCAAAAAAGCCAATAAACCATTCTTCACTTATATCACCACCAACGCGCCCCACGGCCCTTTCATCGCGCCGCCTTCCAATACCAAACGCTTCACCGACCTCGGATTCTCCGCCAAGACTGCCGGATTTTACGGCATGATTGAGAACATCGACGAGAACATGGGGCGGCTCATGACCAAGCTCGCCGAGTGGGATCTCGAGAAAAACACCATCCTCATCTTCATGTCTGACAACGGCATGACCGGAAACGGCGCTGGTCGGGGAGAACTCGGCAAAGACAAAGACGGCAAACCCATGATGATGTTCAACGCCGGACAAAAAGGCCTCAAAGGAAGTGCCGATGAAGGAGGTGTCCGCGTCCCCTTCTTCCTCCGCTGGAAGGGAACTCTCGAAGCGGATCGCGACATTTCAAATGTCGCCGCCCACATCGATCTCTATCCCACCTTGGTTGATGTCGCCGGAGCCACCAACCCCGAAAAACAAGTCGAAGGCCGAAGCTTCCTCCACCTCCTAAAAGATCCGAAGTCAACTTGGTCCGACCGCTACCTCTTCACAAACAAGGCCCGCTGGAAAACCGGCTCCGAACCCAACGAGCACCAGTGGAAAAATTTCGCCGTCCGAAGTCATCAATACCGTCTCGTCGATGACCAACTCTTCGACATGGAAAAGGACCCCGGCCAAAAATCCGACATCGCCGCCCAGCACCCAGACGTCATCAAAGAAATGCGAGCCGCCTACGACAAATTCTGGAAAGAGGCCCGCCCCCTCATGGTCAACGAAACTGCACCTATGTCACCCACCCAACCCTTCCGCGTCGAATACGAAAAGCAACTCGAAGGAAAAGGAGTCCCGCTCTGGACCCCACCAAGACTCTAGTCAAAAAAACTCGCTATCGATCCCTCCCCAAGCTTATTACGCCAGCCCTACCAGGCAGGCTATCAGCAGGCTCATAAATGCAAAAGGCCTTTGGCGCCTCCATCTTGCCGGGCGCACTCTCAGCTATAATGAAGCCACTAGATCGCCGAATTGGAGGCTCCCGAAAATCGATAGTGATTTCCAAAGAACCCTATCAAGGTCAGGGAAACCTAGTAGATTGAGGTTACAACAAGGCTGCAGCAGTGATTCAAGGAAAGTAGTCTCTGCTCCGCCTCAAAAGTAAACTTGCCTCGTTGAACTCCGGATGGCTGGCGGATTACTCCCGATAGAGAAAAGCGTCAGAGGTCACCAGTGACAAAATCAGGGCCTTCATACTTCCCCCGCTCTTCCGATAGGCATGGTGTGCCTCTTGTAAAACGGGAGCATCATTGAGAGTTTCGTTACGACCCATCCAGTAGCGGAAGGCGTGCCTCACGAAGACCTGCTCGACCCGCTCGCTCTCGGAAAGCTTCTTAATAAGATCAAGAGCATTCGTCACGGGACCATCCAATTTTGAATCACCCGAGTCGATGATTGCGCCGCTGGTGTCAACCGGCTTACCCAACTCGGTCGTGCGCAACAAACCAGCGTGGTTATACATCTCGAATGGGAGTCCCAATGGATCCATCTTTTTATGGCAGGTCCAGCAATAGGTCTCACGTGTCAAACGCATCCGCGAACGCAAGGTCGTGTTTGGCTCATCAGGCAACATTGCATCCACCGTGATCGGAACATCAGGAATACCGCCGCCCAGAAGTCGCTCACGGATCCAACGACCACGTAGGATCGCATGGTTGTCCATGGCATCGGAATGCGAAACCAACCATGAAGGATGAGTCAAAATACCCATCCGCTCGCCTTCAGGAACCGTCGCCAATGTCCGGTCAGGTTTCATTGAACCACTTCCAAACGAACGATGACTGACTCGCGCGAAAATCTTGGGCCCCGATAGTTTTACTTCATTCACGGCAGGATTCCCCCGGTTACCCAGGCCCTTTTTAACGATATTTTGCGCCTTCTTCCTCGCGCCTTCCAACTGCTTCTTCTCGCGGTCCAACCCCTTCTTCGTGCGACCATCTTTAGTCGCCTTGATTTTTTCATCCAGAGCCGCCAGCTGCTTCTTGAGAACCTCCAGTTCAGCCGACGCCTCCTTCTTGGCTACTCTGTCAGCCATCCTTTGTTCCGCCGCAGCAGTATCTCTTTCCTCCTTACTCCTCAGTGTCCCAAAGTACTTTTCGTCATTTTTGGTCGCCACTACTTTTTGAGTCGTTAACAGCTCTTTCAAGACCTCCTGGTCCTCTTCCAAGATCAGTTCGATAAGTCGATCCGAGCTAGCCGTAGCGTCAAACATGGCCCGATAGTGGCTGACTCCCCGCGCCGAAACGCCCGTCGCCCCCAAAGCCTTTTCATCCTTGCAGATATAGCCTCCCAGATCGTGATCAAAGTAGTCGCGGAAAAAGCGTAATACCCTCGGCTTGCGAAAACTATCATCCTTTAACATTCGTGTGACCTCACGCTTCACATCTGCCTTCGTTCTCATTCGACCCTCGACAATCGCCTTGCGCAGTTGCTCGTCCGGCTTGATGTAAGATAAAGCATGATTCACCGCCAGTCCCAGTTCCCAGTCTTGCAACATCACCCGACCATCTCCGGAAGGCTTTCCACTCTCTCCCAGCTCGGACCGGAATAAAGCATCACGATCAAGGAAGATTGCCGATAGGCCGATAAAGGCGCCATCTTCCCGGCCCACCCTCTCAATCGCTTCGGTCGCGACCAGCAGGTATTGCTCTGACTCCTTTTTAGTCGGGGGACGGAACGTAACCACTTCAAAAACATAATCAACCGCGCTTCGTAACAACTCCTCCGACAACTTCGGAGCCTTCATCAACTCGTAAACCGGTGTCATCGGACGCTTAACCTTTGTGCTGTAAACCAAGGCTGTCGGCAAACCGCGCAGATCACCTGGTGGTCTCACCTTCTCGTAAGTGGCAGGATTATCAGTGATTTGTTCCGGATTCGCGATGCTCAGAGGACCATAGGCCATGTAACGCAAGATGTCTTCCGCCTTACCCAGAATCTGGGTGGCCTCAGCACTATTAACTGTGTGAAAATTGGGATAGTTCTCGAAGCCATGCTTTCGAGTTGAAGAAAGCACAACGGGCACACTCTTCACAGAGGTAGCATAGGCCACGGTTCCTCCCTGCCATTTGATGATTCGATCGGCTCCAAAGTAGAGCTTCAGCTCACCTCCATGATTTGTCGGCACCACATCGCCGCGAGTCCGAACGCCCGGCTTTTTGGGATCAAATTCCGGCTCGGTATTAATCAACTCATTGAGCCGTGTGATGTGCTCCTGCGGTGTCACTCGCCAAATCCTCTTCGGCGAGGCTGGCGGAGCCAGTTCAATCCCTTCCGGCATTTTACCGAAAAGCAAATCATGCTCCAAAAAGTTTCCCTTAAGAGGATCAAGGTGGGCCTGAAATCCCCCCTTGTCTTTCATCACCCGTTGAAGCTCACCAACAATCCAATCGGAGAACTGCAATCGCTCAATCACCTCCGGCTGCTCTTTCTTCTTCGGCGGCATTTCTTGAAGTGAAACTTGCGCCCAAATCGACTTCCACAAAGCTGCATTGGTCTCATCAAGCGGCCCAAGATTCTCGAGTGAGAGATCACCCTTCTTCGTGGCATCGTCATGGCAGTCCAAACAATGGTAGTCGAGAAATTCAGATGCAAATTCCTTAAACGTAAGCTCTACCGGCTCGCCCGGAGTATAGGGTTTTGCGAAACCAATTCCCGCGCCAAGCGCGCCTACCAACACTCCGCGCAACAAAACACTCATTCGAATTACGCTAGGATTTCCTTCAAAGGACCGCTGCCCGAATCAAATTTCTTCGCCATCTTCTCGCTCATGTTAAAGCGATCATTTGACACGCCAACTGAACGCAGAATAGTCGAGTAAAGCGCATTGATCGGGCGCTTGCCTTCGACATGCGTGAAGCAGCCGGATTTAAAGACTCCGTCGCAATTACCGAGCAGCATGACCGGCCAGTTCGCCCCATTGGTGTGCTGCTTGTCAGCATTGTTACTCGTATAAACGATCAGAGTATTGTCCATCATCGTTCCGCTTCCCTCAGGAACGCTTTCCAGCTCCTCCATGATTTTGACCAACATTTCAGAGTTATACTGGCGAATTTTGATCCAGATCGGATTATCCTTCTGCGGCATGTGTCCCAGATTGTGCCCTTGCTTCTCGACTCCAATCCCCTTCCAAGAGCCAAAAATTTCACCGCGACCCGATCCGATCGTCAGCACATTAGTAATGCCGGATTTGAGAGAGGAAATCCCCAAATCCAAAAGGACATCGTGCCAATCGGTCTCGAATTCCGGAGACGAATAACGATCATCCACCTTCGGCGCAAAATTCCGTAAGTGATCGGATACTTTCCCGAGTCGCTCGCGCAACCCGTTCATATCTTTAAAGCCTCCTACAAATTCTCCATAGCGCTGCTTATCCGACCCCGGTAAAACACCACCCTTGGCAGCCGCCAACTGACCAATTCGCTCCAACATTCCCGAACGGGCCTCGTGTTGCTTGCGAATCTCGCCCTGTGAAATTCCGCCATAAAGAGTCTGGTAAAGGTGATTCGGGTTCGAATGCATGAAAATGGGCTGTCCCGCTCCACTCGCCGAGAGATTTGCGACTGTCGGCTTGGTTTTCATGTTCTCCAGTGAATCCATCCCGATGCAAAGATGCGGAAGTAAAGTGTTCGGCAGGGCCCTGCTCAGCTCATAATCGATCGTGGAAGCACTGGGTGGAACTCCGTCGCTGCCGCGATACCCCCCCAATGCACCAAAGAAGGCACTGTGCGACGGGCTAGTGTGAATTCCATGCAACCCACTGATAATGTGCAATTTATCCTTAACCTTCTCCAAGGCCGAAATCGGTTCCGGCAATTTCACTTTAGCAAGCGAACCACTGTTCCGCATCCCATCAGGTATGCAGGTCCCGGGCTCAAACCCCTGATTCTGCATAAAAAAGATAACCCGCTTTGGGCCACCCGATGAGGAAGAAGTGAGGCCGGCTCCATTTCCGAAGGAAGGCATCACGGCAGAACCAAGCGAGGCGCCAAGGCCGGCGGCCAGGCTTTGAAGGGTTTTTCGGCGGGTCATCATAGCTAAATTGGGATCGAATCGGGTTATTTTCCCATCCTAGGAGTTCTATTACGCTTAGCTTTGAATCGGGCTATCAAACCAAAAAATGAATCTCGCTGACTCAGAACCTTGATCTTTTCTTAAAAAACCACCCACCACGCCTCCCCTTCCTGACTCATTCCTGCTCAATTGCCCCGGAAATCTTCCCTCTCCGACGTCATGAAATGCGAAGAATATTCTCGAAAAGCCAAATTACGCAGCCTTAACGGCCCATTAATTGGGAGGTAAGACAGGAATCCCTAAAAAATTACACTAATTGCCCGCTAGTTTGGCTGGCTGATAACGAGGACCCCTTCAGCTTGATCCACCTGATGGCTAGTCTTAGCACCATTGGGCCAAATAACCTCAAGAGTCGAAACTGCCTTCTCTTCAGGAATCGCAAAATATAAACCGGAAGGTGACTGGGAGAGGTATCCCCCTCCAGCATAGATTTCTTGTGATCGCACTTTGCCAGACTGCGTTTTCAGAGTGATACGAGCGCCAACCGCAGTTGAATTCCCAACACTCCCCTTCAACTTCACTTGAATCGACTTAGCACCACCACCTCTTCTCTCAAAGACCTCAAGTGGCGCGTTGTTCTTCCCAACGACAAAATCGACGGCGCCGTCTTCATTCACATCAACGCGTGTCAGGCTGGCAGCATCGCCCGGAACCCAGAGCCCGCTTTGCTCGGCCGGAATGGGCTCAAAATTTCCATCCCCGTTTCCCAGAAGCAATTGGCTCAAACCTCCCGACATTCTGCCAGTCTCGACCTGAGGACTGTGGAAATTTTGAGCAAGATAGAGATCCGCTTTCCCGTCATGATTGAAGTCATCAACCACCACCCCAAACGATGGCGCGATCTGGGCAACACGAGGCAAGGCCTGAAAGGTAAATTGGACCGCTCCTCCAGCTTCCGAATTATTGATCAAAACACCTGACTCAAAAGTTGTCGCATTTAGCCTAAGCGCATTCTTTAAACGATCGGATTGGTAAATGTCAGTCAGGGCAGCTCCTGCAAATTGTTTGAACGAAGTGAAAGATTTTCTCAGATGCGGCATGGCATTGCTGGAGCAACTCCGACCCCGCCCCGGATAGAGGACATCATCCTCAAACTCGGCCTCCACGATCCTCTTCCGCCCGAGGTTCTCAAAATCCCCGTAATAAATTAGAGCAGGATGTCCTTCCGAGGCGTGATATTTCGTATTTAATCCAAAATTGGTAACCGCATAGTCGATATCGCCATCCCCGTCGAAGTCTCCTCCGGCGATTCCATTCCACCACCCCGTATAGTTTGCGAGCCCCGTGCCACCGGTAACTTCGACGAGCTTGCCCTCCGTATTTTGAAAAACACGAATTGGCCCCCATTCGGAAGTCAAAAGGAGATCCAACCAGCCATCTCCATTTGCATCCGACCATAGAGCCGAGGTGATCATTCCTTCGACTTTCAAACCGGCATCCGAGAACTTTCCCCCTTTATTGGTTAAGAGCATACTCGGCGCGGACTCAGGATAAGCTCCCGGAATCTGACGACCTCCCACAAACAGATCGATATCACCGTCTCGATCAAAGTCCGCCCCAGCGACCACCCCGCCGCTTATCAGGCTGGCCGGAATCGCCCCCTTGGACGCTAGGCTCAATTCGCCCCCGGTATTCAGATAGAGGCGATCCTCCAATTCAGAACCACCCGGTTCAAAATCCGAACCTCCGCTGACAACATAGAGATCCATCGTTCCATTCCCATCGGCATCGAACCACAGGCCTCCCATATCCTCGTAGGCTGCATCGCCTGAAAGAACCTGCAAATTCTTTTTCGTGAATGAACCCGCTCCGCCATTGATCCAAATTTGGCCAGCCGAACCTGCCGCTCCGCCCAACCAAAAATCATCATCATCATCACCATCCAGATCACCCCAAGCTTGCCCGGGCCCAAGCCTCGACATTTTGTTAGGGAGTAACGGTTGTCTGATAAAATCATCAAACTCATTCTCACGATGCCCTGCGCCTTCGAGTGCTTTCGATTTCACAAACATGGGCTCGAGATCCCCTTCCGCAGGATCCGCCGGAAGACTCTCTTTGCTCTGAGAAATAGTGTAATGATGATTTGCTTTCAGATGTCCAACTTCCTGTCGATGGCCAGCCGCCCATTCGATCGTGAGACTTTTCGGCTGACGCTCTCCAAGCCCAAAGTGAACCAGAGGTTCATTCGAAGCCAAATAGCCGCGCACCGGAATCAGCTGTCGCTGCTGAACCGAGTCATCGTCCATTATAAGAGTCACTTTTGATCCGACTCCAAACTTATTGGCTCCGGCACCTTTGAGCGAAATCACCAGGCGATTGCCACCTATTGTATTGTTGCGATATATCGATACCGGCTCTCCCAAATTACAGACCACCAGATCCAAATCTCCGTCCCGGTCGAGATCCGCATGAGCTGCTCCAAAGCTCATTCCCACATGGTCCAGTCCCCAAGCTCGGCTCATATTGGTAAACTTCAAATCCCCTTCGTTTTTGAAAGCCAGATTCTGCTCTCTGAGTTCTTCAGTGCCGGCCCGAACATGGCGGTCCCACTCGGTCTCACCCGCCTTGGCCAAAACAGCCGCGTTGTCCGACTCGTTAAAGTTTTTTGACATTCCATTCGTCATGAAGACATCGGGAAGTCCATCGCAATCAAAGTCGCTTAGCTTCACCGTCCAGGTCCAATCGGAATTGGCAAGGCCGGCCATCTGAGCCCCCTGCATGAGCCGTTCACCTCCTGTCCCCAGGAAGAGGGCATTTCGCATATATTGCTGGGGATTCGCAGTCCGAAGAAATTCGGCCTTGGCTCCCATCGAGCCCATATTCGTCTTTTGCTTGAAGTGGTTTGTACCTGACATGTCAGCGATCAGGAAGTCAGGCTTCTGGTCGCCGTTAAGGTCGGCAAAGTCCGCTCCCATCGAGAACCACGAGGTATGGGGAACGATCTTCTTAACCACGTCCGTGAAAGTCCCATCACCATTGTTTCGGTAAACCCGATCGGGATCATCAAAGTCGTTGCCAACCCACAGATCAATCCAACCGTCCGAGTTATAATCCCACCAGGTCGCCGAAAGACCAAATCCAGCTCCATAGATTCCAGCTTGCTTGCTCACATCGACAAATTTTCCTCCGTCATTGCGGAATAGCACATCAGCCTGACCGACTTTCTGGATCTTAAAGATTGGGCGGCCATCGGCAGCCTTCCCTGCCTGATAAGGCCTGAAGTACAGTCCCAACTGCGGATCAGTGTATTTGATACGCCCCGCACCATTTACAACCTCAAAACGAAGAACCTCTTCCGACTTGGGTTGGCCCTTTGGGGAGTGAAAGCGATTGGTCAGAAGATAAAGATCCAAGTCGCCATCCTTATCATAATCGCAAAATGTTGGCATGTGGCTGGCGCTGACATGGGCGAGCCCAAATTCCTTCGCCTTTTCTTCGAAGGTGGCATCTCCGCGATTCACAAAGAGTTGGTTGGCACTCCCATAGTTTGCCACATAGATATCCAAATCACCGTCACCATCGATATCGATCATAGTCGACCCCGCACTCCAGGCCTCCCCCCGGTTCAACCCCGCAGCCGAGGTATGATTGCTAAACTTCAAAGGCGCCGTCTGCAGGAATAGCCCGTTCCCCGCCGGGCCGTTCGTAAAGAAAAGATCTGGCAACCCGTTTCCATCGACATCACCAGCCGCCACTCCTCCGCAAACTTTTTCCGTAGCGTAGAGATATCGCATTGGGTGATCATCCACAATGGTATTTGTGTAATCGACGCCTGTCTCGGCCGGTGACAAGCTCTCGAAAAGCAGGCCGCCTTCTGCCCCTTTCGAGGCAGGACTGAGTTCAATGGACGAAATGGCTCCCAATTCAATCTTGGTCGCCAAATCCGGACTACCCGGGTCCCCCGAGGTGATCTCAGGATCAGAACACGATGAAAAAACCAAACAGGACAACGGAAACAATTTCTGAGATGAAAAATGACGCGCGTTCATGGAAATCAGTAATTTTAAGAGAAGAAGACCGAAGGTCGCATACGAGAATCGGTCTGTAAATTTCTGGTTTCGAAATACTTTCTTTAACAGGAAGTCGACAGCCACAAAGCAAACCGAAAGCTTTCCGGAGTCCGGAGCGCTGGAAAAAAACTTCCCGTTTCAAGTCCAGTTTCCACATTGGCCAAGGCCCCGCGCCTCCAGATCATCGCCCAAAATCAAAAAATTGCCGCTTCCCGACCAAAAATTCAGTTAGCTTCTCCAAATAGCAGTAGTAATTCCCCAACAAAGTATGCCCGGGACTCCAAAAAATTCCAACTCCGATGATGATCGCGACGAAGCCTTCATCCAGCACTTTACTCATGCCGAGCCGGATCTACGCCGCTTCATACGCTCACTCCTCCCCACCTGGACCGATACCAACGAAGTCCTCCAGCAAACCGCGCTTGTCGCCTGGCGCAAGTTCGGCGACTTTGATCGTGATACCACTTTCATGAAGTGGGCCTGCGTCATCGCACGGTTCGAGGCCCTTGCCTATCGTCGCAAGATGGCCCGGGACCGACTCGTCTTCCGCGAGGACGTTTTCGACCTCATGGCCGGTGAAGGCATGGAAGAACTCAGTGATCGCAGCGAAGAACACTCCGCTCTCGAAGACTGCCTGGCGGCTCTCCCAGCCGGGCAGCGTAAATTCATCACGCTCGCCTACACCCCCGGCATCAAAGTCAAAGAGCTCGCCGCCGAAGCCGGTTCCACCGCCGCGGCATTCTACATGCGACTCAAACGTATCCGCCACCAGCTGATGAAATGCATCGAGTCTAAAAAAACCTCATCTCAAATTTCATGAAGAATTCGTTCTCCAAACTTTCCTCACACGAAAAGGAATGGCTCGACCAATACCTCAGCGGAACAATCGAGCCCGCCGACTTCGAGGCCATGCAGGACCACTTGGTGGAACATGCCTCCTTTCGCAAGATCGCCCGTCAATATCTCTCCATGGACGACTCCCTCGCCAATCTTGGTGAAGCAGGCGGAGAATTCTCAAATTCTTGGGATCAATCATCCCACACTGAGCCTCAAAACGTATTCTCATTCCCCCGCCTTCTGCCGCTCGCGGCTGCAGCCGGAGTTGCCTTTTTTCTTGGGAGTGGACTCATGTTCTGGCTTGGCAATTCCGAGACTTCATCAACAACAATCACCGATTACGAAAACACCGACGCGCCGTCTGCCAAAGGGTTCGCCGTCGTCAAAGAGCTCTTCGCCCCCACCTGGACCGACCGCTCCGACCTTCGAACCACAGGTGATTCACTTGGGGCCGAGACCTTCCGCCTCGCCTCCGGCACCGCTGAGATTCAATTCTATTCCGGCGCACTCATGACCATCGAGGGTCCTGCCGAGATCTCACTCAAATCCGCCTGGGAAGCCGATTGCCGCGAAGGTGCAGTCCGCCTGCAGGTCCCACCGGCCGCCCGCGGCTTCAAACTCAACAGCCCCACTGCCAAAATCGTAGACCTTGGAACCGAGTTCGGATTGGTGGTGAAAAATGGCAAAAGCCAAGTCGAGGTCTTCGATGGTGAAATCGTCGTCAACCATCTCGACGAACAAGACAAGCATCTCTTCAAAGGCGATGCCCTTACCCTTTCTCAAAGCGGACCAACCTCCCCGCTGGCATCCGGCCAGCTCAAAATCCCCAGCACCAAGGGATTCCGCCCCCACGCCGTCGAACAACACCTTGAAAGCTTCCGCAGTTGGCAAAACCATCGAGACGAATTGGCACGCGACTCCGAACTCATCGCCTACTATGGCTTCGATCAAGATGTCGACACCAGCCTCATGCCAAACCTTTCCATCCCGCGGAACCCGAATCTCGATGGCTCCGTGATTCTCGCCGAGCCCGTCAACGGTCGATGGCATGGATTGAAATCAGCCTTTGAATTCCGACGCCCCGGTTCACGCATCCGCGTCAATCTTCCCGGCGATTTCCCAGCCCTCTCTTTCACCTGCTGGGTTCGCATCGACAGCCTCGATAGACTCTATAACGCTCTTTTCATGGCTGACAGCTACGAGGACGGGGAACCTCACTGGCAGATCCGTGATGACGGAAAGCTCATGCTCTCCGTTATGGTCGATGAAAAAGCACGCCACCCGGTCTATCCGAATAAAAGCCGCTACCACCATATCTACTTTTCGCCGAAAATCTGGGATCTCTCCATGAGCGGCCAGTGGATTCACCTCGCCTCTGTCTTCAACCCGGCTCAAGCCGAAGTCACCCACTTCATGAATGGTGAGCAAATCTCCCGCGAGGAAATCGAACCTAATTTCAAAGTCGAAACCCTCCGTATCGGAAATGGTGAAATCGGCAACTGGAGCCAACCCTTTCGCAAGGACCCCAACTTCGCCATCCGCAATCTCAATGGCCGGATGGATGAGCTTGCAATTTTTCAATCGCCTTTGACTGCCCAACAAATCAAAAATCTCTACAACCGGAGCCGATCCTCACACCGCTAACCCATAACCAACCAAACAATCAATGACACCCAAACTCTTCCTCCCGCTTGCCCTCTTAAGCACCTTCACCGCCAACGCCAAACTGGCTGCCTGGTATCCGCTCGACGAACCCTCATCCGCCACCGCCTCCGAAAACATCTTGGGCAACGGCGCCAATCTCATTGGTCCGGACTTCATCGCTCAAGGCCACCCATCCGCTTCAAGTGTCCTGGGAACCTCATACCTCCTCGCCAAAGGAGGCGCTCTAAACCTTGGTTCCAACACCTCCGTTCAGCCGACCGATCAATTCACCATTTCTTTTTTCTACCAACCCGGCACCTTCGACGCCTTTGATCGTATTCTCGAATCACAGAACACAAACACCAACGCTCAGAATGGAATCCGTATCGATGCTGGCGGAACAGGAAATCGCGTTCGCGTCCTGATCCGTTCCAACGCCGCCGCCAATACCCAACTCACCCACCCCACCGATCTTAAGAACGATGGCACCTGGTATTTCTGTGCCGTCCGCTACGACTCGACCCTTGGTGACGGATCAGCTCTCAAGCTGACCGTCGTCGAACTCAATGGAACTCCCATCGACGAAGCCGCCATCACCGCCGGAACCAGCGAAGCTGCCGTTCTGAACACCGGCTCAATCTCACAGCCACATGCCATCGAAACCATCCTTGGATCTGAAAATCTCGAAGGAACCGGCGCCAACACCCTGAATGCCGCCCTCGATGAATTCGCCTTTTATGACAATAGTGATAATGAAGGTGTCCTCACCGATATCCAACTCGCCGACGGAGCCAACTTCGGCCCGTCCGGAGTCGAAATCATCACATCCTTTACCACCGACAGCGGAACCGCATCGGCAGGAAATCCCGCGACTCTCTCATGGTCCATCAATGAACCCTTTGACTCACTGACCCTCATAGACAACCAGGGCGGAACCACCGACCTCGGTCCATTGACCAACGCCGGAAGCGGCACCACAACCGTCGCGCCAACCGAGTCCACGACCTACTACCTTCGTGGAGTTTCCGGCGAGGCGGCCAACGTGCATGTTCTTAAAATCATTTCCGGCGCAGCGCCTGAGATTGTCTCATTCACCGCATCACGCCCCATCGTCACGGCCGGTGGCGAAGTCGACCTCATCTTCGGAGTAAACGGAGCCGAAACACTCACTCTCGATCCCGGCGGAATCGATGTCACTTCGCAGACAAGCACCACCCTGACAGTGAGCGAAACAACGACTTTCACCCTTAACGCGACCAACTCTTTCGGCACCACTTCGGAGCAGCTCATCGTCACCGCGACCAGTGGCCCCATTCCAGCTCACAGCTACAACGCCGCAACGCCAACCAATACCCTCAACCTTTGGCAGGAGCCAATCGCGAATCGGACCATGAATCTGACCGGCTTAAGCCTCGATAGCCCTCTCGCCCTCGAAAGTCCAAATACGAACATCTCTGCAACCTATCGTTCCGATGGCGGTCCCACCGGAGGCTCGGTCTCGGCATTTCAATTCATCGACGCAAGCTTCGAGATTTGGTTCCGCCCAGCCGACATCACCACCGATCACCAAGTGATTTTCGAAACCGGCGGAGGGCAGAATGGGATCTCCGTCCTGCTTAGTGAAAATGGGCTTCGCTTCATCGGCAGCTCCTTAGACGTCCGTACTCTGGACGAAGTCGTTTCGCTCGACGGTGTCGACTTCAGTGACTTCGTTCAGGTGATCTTCTCGGTCGGAACCGAAACCGACACCTTCGCCGCCACTGTCCGGGATACCACCGGGATGGTCCTCACGACGACCGCAACCGGCGACGTCAGCCTCGGTGGAAACGGAGCCACTTCTTTCAATTGGGGAGCAGGCGCCATCGGACTAACTGAGAACAACCTCGGAGGCCGCACCGAAGCCGCTGACGCCTCGCCTGAAGGGCTCTCTCCTTTTGCCGGTGAAATTGCCATCATCAACGTTTACGACAGCTTCCTGAGCGAGGCCGAAACCGAAGCCGCCTTCCAATCTGTCGCAACAGGTGTCACTCCGGGCAGCGGGCAAAATACCATCACCAGCATCAGCTCCAATGGAACAGATCAGGTAACCCTCACCTGGAACTCACGCGATGGAGTCACCTATGATGTTGAAATCTCGGGCGGTCTCCGCGACTGGGCACCTCTTGAACAAACTGTCACCGCTACCGGCAGCGAAACCACCAAAGACTTCGACGTCACTCCCGGACAAGCCAAGTCGTTCTTCCGCATCATCGAAGTCTCTCCTTGACCTCACGCAGCAACCAAACCCAAAACCAGTGACGGCCCATACCGTCATCGGTTTTTTTGTGTCTGATTCCAAATTTTCAAATCCCCTTTGCGTTAGTTTTCCAATCAGTGGTAGTAATCTCCTGATGGCCCGTTTCCAATTCTTTCTCAAGCCCTCTGGATTTCTGAGCCTTTGCGTGGGCCTTCTCACGATCCAGCCTGCCCAGGCCAAGGTCTCCTATCAAAAAGAAGTCGCTCCCATCCTGGCCGACAACTGTCTCAAGTGCCACGGCGAGGAAAAACAAAAATCCGCCCTCCGCCTCGACCAACGTCCCCTCATGCTCAAGGGCGGCGATTCCGGTCTCCCGACCATCGTCCCCGGCAAACCCGAAAAGAGCTTCCTCATCGAAGTCATCTCGGACCCTGACCATGAGATCGCCATGCCTCCAAAAGGCGATCCTCTCACCAAAGACCAAATCGCCACTCTCACCACCTGGATCGCCGAGGGCGCCGAATGGCCCGGCCAGATGGACAAGAAGCTCGAACTCAAAACAGACCACTGGTCCTTCCAACCCGTCACCCGTCCTCAAGTCCCCGCCGGATCCAGTAATGCCATCGACGCCTTTCTTAGTCGCAAGCTCACGAAATCAGGTCTTTCCCCCAATAAACCCGCCGACGCCCAGTCGCTCATCCAGCGCGTTCACATCACTCTTACCGGGCTTCCGCCCACCCCCGAGGAAGTCGCCAACTTCAAACAGGCTTTCAAAGCCAATCCGGAAAAATCTTACTCCGAACTCCTCGACTCCCAGCTCGCTTCTCCTCACTTCGGCGAACGGTGGGCGCAGCACTGGCTCGACGTTATCCGCTGGGCCGAAACCAATGGCTCCGAATCCAACCTCTACCGTAAGAACGCCTGGACTTATCGCGACTACGTCATCCACTCCTTCAACAAGGACATCCCGTACAGTCAATTCATCACCGAACAACTTGCCGGGGATCAACTCGGCGCCGGCGAAGCCACCGGTTTTCTCGTCGCCGGACCCCACGTTCCTGCCGCAACCGTTGGACGCCAACCCACCGCCATCCGGCAGGCCCGCGCCGACCGTGTTGACGAAGTCATGCAAACCATCGGCGCTTCCATAATGGGCGTCACCGTTGGCTGCGCGCGCTGCCACAACCACAAATTCGATCCCATCTCCATTCAGGACTACTACTCCCTCACTGCCATCTTCCAAGGACTCGAATTCGGAGGACGCATTCCCGAGCTCTCTAAAGACCACCCGCGTAAAAAACGCGCCGCTGAAATCTACCCTCTCCTGAATGCCGAGCGCAAAACCCTCCGCGAATCCCTCGGCATCTGGGAAGAAAACTGGGGAGCTCATTCCGATCTCGTCTTCCCCAACATCACCACCAAAAAACTCCGAGTCGAATTCCTCAACCCAAAGATCTTCATCGACGAACTGGAAGTCTTCGGCCCCGACGATTTCCGTAAAAACCTCGCCCGCCAGGCCACTCTCTCCGAGTCCCCCGCAATGCTTCAGAAAGGTTCCACTGTCGAAAAAGCAAACGACGGCGAATACGGGACCATGGTTTGGAAGTCCTTCGCCGCAAAGGGCTCTCAGGAAAAACCCTGGGTTGAAATCTCCTTCCCTGAACCCACTCCCGTCAATCGCTTCCGCTTCTCCGGCAACCGCGAATACTACCTCGAAACCGACTATCTCTCAAAAATGCCCGGCGGCAACTTTCCCGCCCTCCGCATCCTCGCTCAAAAAGAAGACGGCACCTGGCAACACCTTGCCGGCACTCACGAAATCCGCAAACGCCTCAACCAGAAACCGGATCTCAAAGCCGCCTCTAACAAGCTTCACAGTCACATCGCCACCCTCGCCGAAGAAGGGCCGCAACATTCCTTCGTCGGGCGCTTCTCCCAACCAGCTCCCACCAAGATCCTACACCGCGGCAGCCCCGAAAATCCGCGCGATGAAGTCCCGCCTGCCGGCTTTGCCATCATGAAGGGCGACCTCGGAATGAACTCCAGCACGAAAGACCCCATACGCCGGAAAAAATTCGCCGCCTGGCTCACCAAGCCCGATCACCCGCTCACCTCCCGCGTCATGGTCAACCGTATCTGGCACCACCTCTTCGGAACCGGAATCGTTCCCACTACTGCCGACTTCGGCATCGCCGGAGCCAAACCAAGTCACCCTGAACTTCTCGACTGGCTCGCCTCAGAATATATTGAAAAAGGGTGGTCCACCAAAACTATGATCAAAGAGGTCATGCTCACCGATGCCTTCCGCCGCTCCAGCCTTCCCGAAAGCCTCGGCATGCAAAAGGACGCCAACTCCACCCTCCTTTGGCGCTTCCCGCCACGTCGCGTCGAAGCAGAAGTCATCCGTGACGGCATCCTGCAGGCTTCCGGCAAGCTCGAACCAAAAATCGGAGGACGCAGCTTCCGCATCCACAATGTCAAAAAGACCTACGCCCAGTGGGAAGTCACCGACAACCACGGCCCCGACACCTGGCGCCGTATGATCTATCAGGAGCGCATGCGCCGCGTTGACGACCAGATCTTCACCGCCTTCGACTTCCCCGACTGCGGCCAGGTCCGCGCCAAACGCCCTGTCTCCACCACCCCCCTCCAAGCCCTCAACCTCCTCAACTCCCCCTTCGTCGTTGAACAATCCAAGCTCATCGCAGAACGCGCCCAAAAAGAATACCCCAGCGACCCCATTTCCCGGACCTTCCAACTCATCCTGAAACGCTCCCCAACCCCTGAGGAAAAGGAGTCAGTCAAGACCATCCCCCTAAACATCCTCTCCCGCTCCCTCATCAACTCCAACGAATTTGCCTTTCTCCCATAAGAGAAACCTCACGCAGAGCAGCGGAGCAAGATAGATCAGAAAGGCCCGCCATACTCGGCATTCAACTTCCACCCCACCCATGAACCCAGAAAAAATCTCCCCCTTTGGCCACGGCCTCCTCAACCGGCGCGACTTCATGTCCAAGACAGCCTTCTCTCTGGGCAGTCTCGGCCTAGCCCATCTCCTCGCCGCTGACGCCAAGGACGACCCCACAAATTTTACCGGCAAAACTCCCATCCGCCCCAACGTCGATCCAGACAGCCCCTACCTCACCCGCCCCTCACACTACGAAGCCGCCGCCAAGCGTGTTCTTGTCATCTACTGCCCCGGTGCGGTCTCACACGTCGACACCTTCGACTACAAACCCGACCTCTATAAATATCATGGACAAAAGCCACCTGGCATCCCTGCCGTCACTTTCGAGGGGCCCACCGGTAACATCGCCAAACCATTCTGGGACTTTAAGCCGCGCGGCAAATCCGGCAAAATGATCTCCGACCTCCTCCCCCACCTCGGGTCCCACGCCGACGACTTCTGCTTTCTCCACTCCCTTCACACCATGACCTCCGCCCACCCCCAAGGCGAAAATTTCATGAATACCGGCTTCACCATGGAGGGCTTTCCCTCCTTCGGCTCCTGGGTCACCTACGCCCTGGGGTCCGACAATGAAGACCTCCCCGCTTTCGTCGCCATCAACGACCCGCGCGGCATGGCCCGCTCCGGTAAAAACAACTTCGGTAACGGCTTCCTCCCAGCGGCTTTTCAAGGCACCGACTTTAACGCAAAAAATCCCCCTGCCAACCTACGTAGGCCCGACGGCTATAATGCCACAGACGACAAACTCACTGCCGAAGTTCTGAAGCGCCTCAACGGAAGCCATCTCGAAAAATACCCCGGCGACGCCGACCTCGCGGCCCGCATCGCCAGCTACGAACTTGCCGGCAAAATGCAAGTCTCCGTTCCCGACATGATGGATCTCACCAACGAGCCCACCTCCATCCACAAACAATACGGCACCGACACCGGCAGCGACCTCAAAAAGGAATACGCCAAGAACTGCATCCTCGCCCGACGCCTCCTCGAAAAAGGGGTTCGAGTCGTCCAACTCTTTAACGGCTCCGATCCTTCCGGTGGAAACGGCATCACAAACTGGGACAGCCACTCCAACATCAAAGACACTCACGCCATGCAGGCTGAGATCATGGACCAACCCACCGCTGCCCTTATCGCCGATCTCAAACAACGCGGTATGCTCGACGACACCCTGGTAGTCTGGGCTACCGAATTCGGTCGTATGCCTTTCTTGCAAGGCAACGGTACCGGCCGCGACCACAACCCCGATGCCTTTACCTGCTTCCTCGCCGGAGCCGGCGTCAAAAAAGGCCATAGCCACGGCACCAGTGACAACTTCGGCGCCAAAGCCGAAAAAAATCCTGCCAGCGTTTACGACTTCAATGCGACTATTCTTCACCTCATGGGCCTCGACCACGAACGCCTCACCTACTACCACAACGGCCTCGAACGTCGCTTAACAAACGTCCACGGCCACGTCATCCAAGACGTCCTCGCCTAGCTAGCCTGTCCCCTCATACATTCCGCCAATCTCGCGGTTTCCGTGACCTTTCCGCCAAAAGAAAATCCCTAGCAGTCAGCCTCCTCCTCTTTTATCGTCGTGACTTCCTAGCGACCGATCTGATGAATCTCGCCCATCTCTTTTCGCGCGATTTCTAAACCAGAATAGGGCTCACCTTCGATTCCGAGAAGGTCAACGCGTAACCACTGGTTAGGTGTCATATACACCAGAGAGCCATCATACTCGTAGGGAGTGTGTAATTTGAAATTTCGAGAGGTGGTTGGCTCATCAATTACAGAACACTCAACGATGGAGTATCTGGTGCCATTCAACACTATACACGATTTTTGAGGCTTCACCATATGACGATTTACCAACAGCTGAGCAGCTTGTCTGAAATCTAACTCAAAGTCTTTTTCATGCGGAACATAGTTGTAAGTGTATTCACTTTTATCCTGAGGAGTCCGAGGCACACAATCATTCTCCACATCATCAAGGAGCTCTTTCACAATCCCTTCATCATTCTCCCAAATACGTGCATACAAAGAGTCCACCGTGTCACCATCTTGAACATCGACATAAGACTTATAAGCAATTGCACCGGTATCCAAACCAGAGTCCATAAAGTGAACTGCCATTCCTGATTGCTCATCACCATACCAGATCGTCCAGAATCCCGGATGTCTTCCGCAATGACGAGGGAGTAATGAAGTATGGAAATTTAGCACACCCATCGGAGGGATACTGAGAAATTCATCAGGAAGAAAAAACTGATATCCAATCACCACCACGATATCCGGCGCCCATTCACGCACCTGATCCATCACGCCCTCATCCTTGGGCTTACCACAGATAATCGGAATGCTCAGTTCTTCCGCTACTACATCAATCGGCTTACTAGAACTTCCACCAGATGTCGTGGTAGTGATGCCTTCGGTTGGAGATTCTAAGATGCCAACAATATTGGCGTTATTCTTCACGAGATAAGCCAGATGAATAGAGGTGAGTTCCCATGTCCGAGTCCCAATAATCACGATGCGTTTCTTTCTCATATCCTTGGCCTTAAGTTTTTTAATGAAGTGAATAATGGAGTGTGTTCTTTGAGAAATAATTCTCAACTCATTACTGAGCTATATCTCACGCATACATTTAACGTCCATAATCATCCAGCCAAGTAAATTCTATGTAGCGGGTTCCCGGCCAGTCCAAGTGTGCTGATTCCTCAAGTGAATTAGTGTCACACCTTCGCTTAAAACCGCCTTTATGTGGTCAACTAAAGAAGACTCCAACACCTCACCCGCGAAACCTTCACTCCAGACTTGCGACCACGTGATCAGCGGATTGTCGAATCGACCAATCTAATTTTGGGCGCGCTGCTTTAGCTCAACTTCGGGTCGCGTCTTTTTTAAAAAAGGTCTCCATGCGCACTTGAAGATCTTCATAAAAGTTCACCTTCATTTTCTCGATCATGGCGAGTTTCTCCGGACCCGCCTCAGCATTCGCGTCTTCCTCAAAGCGCATTTTTTCGGCGAAAGAACGTTCCATGGCGGTGAGTGAGTCCAGGAACTGACGGGCAGCTTGGGAGTGTTCAACACCGTCAACCAGCGCATCCTCCAGATATTTATTCCGGGTCACTGAAATGACATTGCCATCAGGAAGCTTTTCGTTGTAGCGACCCTTGTGGATCTTGAATTCCTTATGCTCGGTATCAAAGGTAATTTCGTCACGATCCACGAGGGTGTCATAGGGTCCCGGCTTCGTGAAAAACTTCACCACCAGAGGGATCGTATCGACCAGCATGAAGAGCGCGGTGAGAATGACATAAGTGTAAAACGCAAACTCCCCTCCTTCCGCACCCGCCTCAAACAAGTGATGCAAGGCGAGAGTCTGGGTTAGAATGTCGCGGCGCGGCTCATTCTTAATTTCAGAAAGACGTTCACGTTCCTCCTTACCCACTGAGGCCAACTCCTCCTTGGCTAGGCCTTGTTCGGCGAGCAGTGAATCAATCTGTAGCTTGATCGTTTCGCGCAGCGCATTCTGCTGGGTTACAAAAGCCCCTGCCTGGTCTTCTTCAACCTGTCGCTTCAACGCCAACACCCGCTCCTCTTCCGCGCGATTGGCATCTTCGATTTCGGCAAGTTTTTCTTCATAGGCCTCGATCGCACTCGCTTCAGCAGTCCGGATCTGAGTTTGAAGCATCGCTTTCTCTCCGCTGAGATGCTCCAGCAATCTCCCGAGCCGCTGCGACTCGGCTCGACGCGGTTCGAGTTGATCCGACTTGATGGACTTGGCACGCGGCCCTTCGCCGACCAGGCCGGAGCGCTGGCCGTTGAGTTCGCGCTCAAACTCGGCCTGCCAATACGAAAGCTCGGTCTGGAGTTTGGTATACTGGGGCGAGAGTTCGTCGAACTGCTGCTGAACAATAGCCAGACGCTCATTGAAGGGTGCAGTCGCCTCCGCAATCGCGGCATCGAATTCCGTTTGCTGTGCTGCAGTCAGGCCGGGGATTGCTTCATCAACAGTATTGGGATCTTGAATGATAAAGCGGGCCTGAAAACTTTCGGTCCACTTTTCCCGCTGAACTGCAACGGCATTATCGAGACGGGTGATCTCGGTTCTCACTCCCGTCTTGGTTTCGCCAAACTCGGCCCGCACCACCTCGATTTCGGCAGCGCGGTCTTCCTCAATTACCGAACTGATAGTGTCGCTAAAAAGAAGCAACACCAAAGGGTGGGCAATCGTCAGCCCCATGAGAATGGCCACGCACAGCCGGAGGGAAAACTGGGAAAGCTTGCGAGTCCAGGAAAGGAACGGTCGATAGCCGGCCAGGAGAGCCCGGTCGATAGTCAGGATGATGAACGCCCAAACCAAAGCCACCGGAAAAATCACCAAGGCGCGGTCGGTAATCGTCGAAAGCGCGTAGGAACAGGCAATGAAGGCGAAAGCGCAGGGAACCAAGACCGTGGCCCCGAACGCGACGTATTTGCGCTGCTCCCAGTTAGGGCATTGCTCGAGAGCTTGGGCACCCGCTCCAGACAGCCAAAAGAAAATGTGTTTGATGGAATGAAACATGATGAGAAAAACAAAGGATTAGCTACTGAACCCTGGGAGTTTTCTTATCACTCCTCATCTTTCTCCTCGATAAAATTTCCTGCCTAGCTCGAAAACTGCAGCCCTTTACACTTGCGCCTTGTTTTCGTCCTGCCCCCGCGGGCATCCTCTGTCCCCTCCTAAACCCTCCTTTTCCCGCATGGGTTCCGCCAATCTTCGATTTCCGCGACCTTTCCGCCAAAAGCAAATTCCTAGCAGTTAACAAGATGGCGCAGCAAAGAATGGGGTAGGAAATGGAAAGCAAAATAGAGAGGAAGAAGCCTTTCCTCGTAAGAGTCATTCCTCATTGATCGTTTCATCTCGAGCGTGATTCAGCGCCAAAATCACATTGAGACCTTTCAAATGAAGTGGATCTTCTTAGCCCTCGTTCTCATCTTGAGAAACCAACTTCTTCAGGCGGAATCTCCGGTGAAGCTCATCTTGGATACCGACATGTCGGGGGATGCCGATGATGCCGGTACGCTTGCCATGCTCCATACTCTCATGGATTTAGATGAATGTGATCTCCTCGCCATCGTAACGAACCGCAAGGACCTCACCAATGCCTCGGCCGCTGCGGTGGACGCGATCAATACCTACTACGGCCGTCCTGACATCCCCATCGGCACCGATAAGGCCGGACCCACAGCTTTGAAAAGAGCGAGCGAATACACCTCAGCCCTACGTGATCATTTCCCAAACGACATTGGCCCCGACGATCAAGCTCCCGATGCACTGGCAGTTTATCGGAAGACCCTTAAATCTCAGCCGGATCAAAGCGTCGTGATTTGCAGCGTGGGGGCTTTTTCCAATCTCGCCACACTTTGTCGGGAGGATCTCGCACTGGTGAAAACGAAGGTGCGCCATCTCATCGTGATGGGAGGACAAATCCCTCCCAAGAAAACTCCCGAGGTCAACATCGCCTCCCATATCCAAGCCGCCCGCTACGTGGCCGCCAGTTGGCCGGGAAAAATTTACTGGCAGGGTTTCCGCGTCGGCCACCCCGTGATGACAGGCAACAAGCTGAAGCAAACGCCAAAGAGCAATCCCGTCCGCAGTGCATACGAGCTGCGTCACTTTGGAGCCCGCTTCGCCATCAATGGCGGCCAGCCCAGCTATGACCAAGCTGCAGCCTACTTCGCGGTGCGAGGGTTTCTCCCGGAACTCTGGAAAGAGCAAAAAGGCGGACGAGTCTTGATCGATAAAAACGGCTTTTGCTCCTACAAAAAAGACCCGAAAGCGAAGCACATCCTCGTCACCCGCTCCTGTCCACCAGCCCGCTTGGCGAAGCTAATCGAAGCCTTGATGATCGCACCACCGAAGGCAGCTGAAGAGCGTTGATTCTATGACACGGCATCATGAATAGGGGTCACACATTCGATCCTAAGATAATGCTCCGAACTTGTGTGATATCTTTGGTAATACGATTAAGCGTGACAATTACGGCTTGATTTCTCCCGTCTAACAGCCTTCTCTCCAATGGATGAGCGGTGGGCTTACCAAAACGCCTCCGCCAACCAAACACTCGTCTTCATGAACAAATTCCTCCTCCTTCCCGCAATCGGAGTTGCTTTTTCCTCTCTTAACGTAAAAGCCACTGTCGTTTTTGACGCGTCCACCACGAACGTGAATGTTGTCGGCAATGCGGTTGGTCTGCTCTCGAATAACCTCTATGATGATCCGTCTACGGGAGCGCTCACTCTTTCGTCAGTAACTTTAAGTAATAATAATGCATCAGGCCTAGCGAGCGCAGACGATATCGATACACTCAAGGGGACTCCGCTCCTCGCGACCGACACTGTGACGATGACCCTTGGCATCTCAGACTCTACTCTCAACAACATCAGAGCCAACGGAATTGAGTTTGGAATGTCACCAAACGGCACTGGTTTCCGCCCTGCTTCGAACCTAATTTTCCAAATTGACGCTGATAATGACGCCAGCGGGATGGCAATTGGGAACATCCCAGCCCTGACTCTCAATGTTGCTGGATGGGGCGTGACTGAAGCCAGCTTAGGAGATGGTTTTACTGCGACCTTAGTCGCAAACAATGCCGGTTACACCTTTACCCTCAGTGATATTCAGGAGGTAGGGAATCTAACAAATACCACTCTCTCCTACTCCAATACTTTTTCTGGCACCGAGTTTATTGACAACTTTGGAGGGGGCCACCTCTATTACACTCGCCAGATCGCTACTGGAGAAGGCGAGGTAAACATCAGTGAATTCAGTATCGATGTCACTTCTATCCCTGAGCCCTCGACAACGGCTCTCCTTGGTCTTCTGACTCTTGGTTCCGTATTCAAGCGCCGCCGGATTCGCTAAACTGAAGAGGAAAAGCAGAGCGATTTCGACGCTCCACACTCAAGGAACGAGCTTCCTCGGCATCGGCCACAGAAGTTGGACGGTAACGCGCAGATCACCTTTGCTTGAAACTCCGACTCCTTGGCCAGCGCAACGACCATCGATGGCGGGGTCAGCAACGGCTTGCCCAACCCGACGAGTGAAGTGGACAGCGTCATCTTGAATCCGGTTACCGGTGCAACCAAGAACTATACTCTGAGCGTTACCACCGGCGGCACGGTCACCACCGAAGAGGTCACCGTTGAGGTCAAGATCAACCCCACCTTCCAATCAGCCCCTTATCCCCCCACATGCGGCTCTCCAGCCCCCACTTTCCGCAACCTTCCCGCCAGAAAAATCCCTAGCAGTCAAACTGCGGTTTCGAGGCTCTCTTTTCCCTATTGGTTGGTGACTTCTTCGACACGGAAGAAGAGCTTTGAGGCTGCTGAATGAGTCACGGTGACGGTGGTTTGACTGGTTCCAACAGCACCCGGTAAGGTAGTGAGGACGGTGGAGAATGATTCCAAGTCTAGAGAAGTGGTAATTTGGTAAGTCTTGGAAGGTTCCGAGGCGAAGGTGAGGGTGGCTTGGTTGGTATCGCGGTCTAAGCTTTGGGAGAGGATTCTTAAGCCGGTGAGCGGGGCAACCGGGGCTTTGATACCGGGGATGCTAACGCTATCCATACCAACCCAGCCCCAGCCACCTTCGGCGTAGTCGATGAGGTCGAGAGTGTAGACTTCGCCTGGTGTTGTGGTGGCGGCAAGTTCGTCAGCGGTAATGATGATTTCCTCCCAAACACCACCGTTCGTGGAGCGCTCCTTAGTTAGGACGTAGGAGTCATCGCTGACACGACGAAGCCCGAGGCCAAGGAACTGGCCGAGTCCGGAGTTACTGGCTTCGGGGAGGGAAACCGCAGAAGTTGGATTGTCGTCGTTGAGTCTCTGGCCGCCGATGAGGTAGGCGGTGAGGCTTCCGCCGCCTACGATGTTAAACTCAGGAGAGCGGAGAAGCATGGTTTCGTTGCTGCGATCGCGCTCGCTGTTGCCACCACCGACGCCGAAAGGATCGGGGCCGATCGAGTTGGTGCCGCCGACCGGGACCGTGGCGCCAACGAAAGGGATGCCGCCGCTGGCAAATTCTGTGGAACTGCCTCCGATGGCGGAGGTGAGGACATTGGTCCAGCCTTGGAGGCCGCTTTCGAAGTCGTAGAAGAGGACGGGATCGACTTGGGCTGGCACGGGGATGGCGATACTTTGCACAGCACTTTCGCGTGCGGAATTGGTCCCGAAGTCGAAGGCGGTAACATTGTCGATGAGAGTCCAGTTGGACTGATTGTTACTGCCTTCGAGAATCCAGCGAACGGGATCAAGTCCAGGTGAGTTGTCCGCGGTAATGAGAGCGTACGAGGTGATTTCAGTTGAGCTGCCGAGGTCGAAGATGAGGCGGCCTTCGTTGAGGTCGTTCCACTTGGTAGTCGTCTCTCCGTCTATGAGATTTGAGGCGCCTTGTCCGGCGGGGTTGTCGCCATCCGGATTATCGACCGAGATCGGGGTGATGGTGCCACCGGCGTTGGCGAAGGTGAACTCGGAGAGCTGGACTCCGACTGCGGTTTCGTATGAGCGGACCTTGGTGGGAGTGAAACGAAAGTAGCGGAATTCGGCGGCACCTTGGGCCACGCTTCGGACGGTGGCAGTTGTGGTGTCGGCGCTACCGTTACTTGTTAAAAAATAAGGGGCATCGGTGTTGGAGGCGGGGGAAATGCTCTGCTTTCCGGTGGGGGGAAGGTTATTACCGCCGCTCGGCGTAATGGAGACGGCATCCGTCAAAAGGACGTCCCAGATGAGATCGGAGTCGTCGCCATTGAGCTGGATGCTGGGGTCGAAGCGGAAGCTCCCGACGATGGGGAAATTTCCGGTGGGGAGAACTTCGGCGTTTGCGGGAACGGGAAATGAGATCGCTTGAAAGGAGGCATTCCGAACTTCAGTGACCGGGAAATCGAAGGAGCTGATATTGTCGACGAGAGTCCAAGAAGAGCCATCGTCGCTTCCTTCGATGATCCAGCGGACGGGGTCGCGTTCTGGGGCGTCACCTCCGGTGGTGAGGCTGTAAGCGTCGATGGCAGTCGGGCTGCCGAAGTCGAAGACAAGAGGCTGTCGATTGAAGTCAAGCCACTTGGTGAAGTCGTTACCATCGATTATGTTCGCTGCACCTTCGCCAGCTGGAGAGTCTCCGCCAGGGTTGGCGACTGCGCTGGGAACGACTGAGGTCCCACCATTTGAGAATCGGAATTCCGAGAGCTGGATAGGATTCGTAACGACTCCGTTGCGGAGCTTGAGCATGGTGAAGCGGAAGTAGCGATAGGTGGATGCCGATTGAGTCACCGCCCGCAGGGTGAGGCCCTCGGCAGCGGATGCTGCGCTATTGTTGACAGTGAGGGTGTAGGAGGTATCCGTGTCAGCGGGTGGATTGACCACGGTATTGCCACTGGCCGCGACGGCCCCGGGTGAAGGTGCTAGGTCAGCTGACGTGCCATTGAGGGAACTCCAGGTCAGGTCGAAGCCCTCTGTCGCTGGAAGGATGATATTGCCCGAAGAGAACTGGGTGATGGTGGGGGCGGAGAGATTGGGGAGCTCGAATGCGTTATCGAAGAAGGTGTAAAAATCTCCCGGAGGAGGGACCGACCTGCGTGAATCAATCTCGATCCACGTGGCTCCGTTGTCGCTTCCCTCAAATGTCCAGGAGACGGGAGTGCGTCCGAGGGCATCGTTAGCGGTGGCAAAGTTGTAGCTATCGATGGTCACCGGAGCGTTGAAGGTGAAGACGAGCGGAGCAAAGTTAAAGCTGAGCCATTTGGTGTTGGTGTCTCCGTCGATAATTTTGGGGGGATCCTCATTTTGAGGACTGTTTCCGCCGGGGTTTGTCACGGTAAGGTCGGCATAATCGACTTTGTTGCCGTCGTTGATCAGGTCGAATTCCGACAATTGGATGAGAGTTTCTCCCGCGCTCTGAGTAGTGGTGAAGCGGTAATACTGGTAGGTGGAATCAGCAGCCCAAGTGTTGACGGTAGTAATTGAGATAACGCATAAAATCAAAAACAGAAATGCCATGCTTGAGGTTTGGGTCTTTTTCATTGTCGGGAGTTTGGTTTAGTTACCTTAATTTTATGGGCAGAGATGGCTGCGCCTAGCGCCGATTTTGGGAAGGGACTTAACAATATCCCAATAAGTCCTACCAGCAAATCCTTCGCAAGATCGCCGGGATCGAGGATCTGTCCCTCATTTTTTCCTTTTATCTTTGTCGTTACTTCACGCTTGGCTTTCTTTGGAGACACTCATTTTTCTAAATTGAGAATGGGCCTGAAGTCTCTCCATCAAACCCTTATATCAATCGGCGATTCACAAATCTAGGCGACACAAAGCAAGCCACTAGCACGCATGGAGAGTTAAGGTGCACTGTTTTTTCTCCGTCATAAATCCAGTCAGGATTATGCATCTCCTTCCCCACCTCCTCTCTACGATAAATACGGCTTCAAAGCCCTCCCGCCAAAAGTAAACTCCTAGCAGTCAGTTGATGACCCCGTTCCGCCAGACCACCCCAAGGTTCCTCCGAGGCTCAAAATTGAACCCTCTTACCATCATGGACCGCAAAGCCTAGATCGTCGTCAACCTCTGCAGCATTTTATTTGCCTAGAGCTCCATGCGGCAGACGAAAAACACTCGCGCCTAAACTACCAAAGTTAAAAAAGCGCGAAAAAACGATGATACAAAAGCTCGCCGAAGAAGGCCAAAAGTTTCAAAGAGTCAGCCAAAAAGAGAACGCTCAAGAATAAGCGAAGTTCAAGAAACCCCGTGCTTTTAAAGCGTTACCGCTTTTTTCACGGCTGCACTTTTTTTACGAAAGTCACTCTCTCTGAAACTTTGGCGTGATCAGGTTTTTCTCGTCCGAGCGATGCGCGCTAGAGAATACCATTCAGTCGGAGCCTCCTCCGGAATCGACAACTCTCACCGGGACACGGGCCCGCGCCTCTCGGGCTGTTCCCGCATTCACCACCGAACTGGCCCAGAAATAATTCCCGCTTCTTTCGACCTCAACCACTTCACCGCTCTGGAGTGTTAAAGTGACTGCCTGACCTTGAGGCCACCCTTCCTCAAGGTGGACTTGTTGTGCATATCGTAATCCTGATTCGGCGAGATAGAAAGCCTGATTGCCAGGCGTCACATTCAGGAGAGATCGCTGCGAGACCTTCGACAAGGTAACTATTGAAGCCCCTAAAACAGCAACGACGATGAGGACGACGACCACAACGAGCAAGACGGCACCTCGTTGGCGATGGCTGGAGGTTGAAGCAGAATGGAGGTTCATCTTCGTCGCTTTTGGCAGTTTTCAGAGGGAAAAAGTGACGCAAGGGGAGCCACAAGGAAGGTGAAGCCACGGAATATCGCAACCCTTGAATTGACCTCTTGATGATTGATCACTGACGTCATAGCCAACTTCTTTCGTGGAACTTTACAAGCCTTTACAACGGCTGATTGAGAAATGAAAAAACCGCCACAGAAGTGGCGGTTTTTTGAATTAAGTAGTGATCACTAGATTTGTGAGTCAGACAAGGTGAACGCACCGA
>JBDNAG010000147.1:0-29726 GCA_039768565.1 Akkermansiaceae bacterium
CCTCGCTGTGTGGTGTCTGGAGCTCGATCAGACCGCCTTTCAGTGCAATGACTTTGCCAAAAAACAGGTCTCCATTTTTCAGGCTGATTTGATCGTTCGCCTGAGTGGTGATGACGGAAGCCATGATAAGGCTGGCGATGAGGGATGTACGCATGTAATCAGAAAATGGGATTTAAAGGTCGTCGAGCCAGTCGGTTAAATCGGGTGAGCCTTCGGTAAATCGAAGCATGGCAGCGGGAGATAAGTCGACGGTGATTTTACCAAGAAACGGTGATTTTCCAGTCAGAAGCTTCTTCTCGGCGGAAATCGGGTTGATTTTAATTTTTCCAAATGGCTGATAGATGATCGTGAGCGGATCCTCCTCCCAGTTGAGTTCGTTTGAAAGGTCATCGGTATCCAGATTGGTGGTTGTCGATTCTTTGAGGACGATTCGCGAAAGGTCTCTGACTGGAATCTCGGCATTCATAAATTCAGATTTCAGGTGAGCAATTCCGTTCTTAATCTTGGTGATTTCGCCTGAAAATCGGTCGGTTCCGTTCGCGAGAAGAACGAGATCACGATCTGGGTGAGCCATGCTGTTTGCGCTATCGGTCATTCCATTCCAAGATGTAATCATGACCTCCGAAACGCGGACGCGGGCGTTGCTGGTATTATTCATAATGCCAAATCCGGTGCCGTCGCCTGGGAAGCCGCCGAGGTCATTCCATTGAGCGGCGTAATTTCCGTTGATGAAAAGAATTATGATGGATTTCTTCCGATTATATCGAATTTCGATGTCGGCTTCGCCCCCTTCGGAAAGGGAGATGTTGCTGCGAACGCTCGCCATTCTTTGTGTCCGCGCGATGCCGGTCTCGCTAAAGTAGTTCCGAGAAAGATTTGGGTAGCTTGAATAGAGCGTCATGGTGTAACCCGTGCCGAACATGTCGGCGTGGGTGCGCTTCGATGGCTCGATCCAGGGAATATCTTGAAAGCCATTGCCAATCCGAAGATCAACCAGCTTTTCCTTCCTGAGGGGGGCGGGCTCTTCTTCTTCAGCATTCTCCTTTTCTTCGGGCTCCTCTTGAGCGTCTTCCTTTTTCTCTTCGCCTTCTTCGGCAGCTTGCTCCTCCTTATCTTCTTCTGGCTCCTCTTTTTTCTCTGGAGGAAGAACTCGAGTGAAATCGGAATGGAGAGCAAGTGTAAGATTTAAGCGTCCTTTCCATTCGGCTTTGAACTTTAAACGTCCAATGTCCGGCATGTTGGCATCGGGGTATACAAGGGCGCGGTTATCAAGACTGTAAAATGATGCTCCGGAATGAATCCAGGCAGAGGACTGCTGCTCTTCCTTCTTTTCTTTTGGGTCCTGTTTTTGGTTCTCGTCTTGAACCTCTTCTTTGGCTTTTTGGTCCTTTTCCTTGGCGGCCTTCGCTTCGGCTTCCTTTTGGTCCTCGGTCTTGCGATTATTAAGAATCATCCAGCCGTTGCTATTGTATGGACCGCTGTAAAAAAGCTCGCCATCAAACGGGTTGGGGGAGAGGGATTCAACATGTTCCCTGGGGATGGTGACGGTGCCGACTACTGCGCTTTTGACTACGAGAGATTTGTCATCGAGGGAGACGATCTTTCCAGGGATTCGATCGCCGCTCACCAGCGTGATGAATGACGTCTCCTTTTCCATGACAACGCCGGCGCTGCCTTGGAAGACGATTTGACGGATCCCCGTGATGGGGAACTTAATCGGGCGGGTTTGGTCTTTTCTTTCCCAGAGCAAACCATTTTCAATCCCGCCGAAGAGCCCGTGCATGATATCACCGTTATCGAACAAGATGAGGTCGTCACCGACAGGATCAGGTTTCGAAGCCTTGGGTTGCCCCGCGATTATCTTGCTTTGGGAGAGGCTGCTATCCATGAGGATGCCTCCGCCACGGACGACAATTTCGGAGAATGAAAGAGTCGACAGAGATGCCAAAAAGACTGAATAAAAAACGGGCTTCATTTTTCGTAGATGGGAAGGAAACGGTAGTTTAAGGCAAGCGAAAGAAGAGCACCTGAAGTGTTGAATGATTTCCCCCGGCTTCCGGGGAATGATCCGTCCGGTCCTTGCAGAGCACCGAGGTATCGGGTGTTTTTGGCGTTCCATTCCTGCCAGGTTTCCTCATTTGAGTGGAAAAGGGCCTGGGCCATGTAGTATTCGAAATAGTAGGCGTAATGGCTTTCGCGGTGGTTTAGCTTCTTCGCGAGGTATTTGGCGCTGGCTTCGTAAAGTTTGGTCTTGTGCTGCTTGGCGAGTGATTCACAGAGGACGCCAATGGCAGTCAGGGTGGGGCGGTCACCCATGGAATTCTGGTAACCGTATCCGCCATCGCTGCCACGGCATTTGCGCATGAACTTCATTCCTTTCTCAAGGGCGGCGTCGGGGACAGGAATGCCAGCATTGCGCGCAGCATAGAGTGCGACGATTTGGCATCCGGCGATCGATGAGTCAGATGTTGTGGCATCGGGGCTGTAGCGCCAACCTCCTCTTGGATTTCGCTTTTGTGCGCTGAGGATGAGATCAACAGCTTTTTTTAGGCCGGCCGCGATTTTGTCATCCCGATACATTCCGTAGCATTCCGCGAGCGCCAGCGTTGAGAATCCGTGGGTATACATCGAGCTTCCGATGTATCCGTTGCCGGAGTCTTGTGCGGCAAGGATGTAGGTGATCCCACGTTTGATATTTTCGGCGTATTCACCGTGGTTTGGATCTTCGCCATGAGCAAGGAAGGCCATGACTGCGAGCCCGACTACACCGGGCTCGCTGCCAACCGCATCAGCCCAGGAGCCATCGTCTTTTTGGGTTTTGGAAAGATACCGGAGTCCCCGGGTATAGATGTTTTCAACCGCGGCCGGAATGGGATCTTCGTCTCGCTGAAGTGGGTTCTGGCCTGGCGCCGGGAGCGCAAGGGTCAGAGCTAGAAAAGAAAACAATATACGCATGGGGTCGGTGTGAAAGCGGTCTTGGAAAGTGAAAAGAAGAAACGGCCTTCGGAGTTTTAACGCTCCGAAGGCCGGGTTTCTTGTGGATTATTTCTCGGCCTTGGCGGCCTTGTTGTAGCCATCGAGCGCTTTTTGGAACTCGGGTGGCAGGGTGGTTCCGGACTTGCCGGCAGCACGGGGAACACGTCGCTCCACGCCCTTTTCTCCTTTTGCGATTCCGTTGTTATCGGTATTCGCAGAATCGGATTCACCGGAGGATCCTTCACCACCTTTGTTAGATTCTGAATCCTGGTTTTCACCAGGCTCTTTGCCCATCATTTGGCCCATCATTTCGAGCATGGCACCCATGCTCTTTTGGCTGCTTTGTCAGCTGCCAGAGGACTGTCATTGAGACTTTTCTTTGGCGGCTTCGTAGATCTTTTCGATGATCTCCGTCTGCATGGCGATGGTATCGCCACTGGTATTGCCGTCCTCCAATTCGTCGGTGGTTTTCGCCATGAGAGTCTCAACCTCGGTGAGGAGTTTGATTACCTTCTGATTTGTCTGCTCAAGGAGCAATTCCTGAGCGTTGGCCGTCTGCTTGTCCTGGTCGATCGAGACCTTTTCAGATCCTTCTTGGTGTTCGACCAGTGCCTTGGCCTTTTCGGCCTCGGTTGGTTTCTTCGCGCCGCCCTCCTTGACGGGGTCGGCTAGGCCGGTCGCCAGAAGGCCCGCCGAAGCGAGCGCGGTGATTAGGGTTGCTTTCATAGATTATTTTTGGGGTTAACAGTATGAGATTATTTCTGGGAAAGGTTGAGGGAGCGAAGCATTTGCTCCAAGGAACGAGTACGACCACGAATATCTTGTTCGGCTTGGACCATTCGCATGACTTTGAGCATGAATTCAAAATCTTTTTCCTCTCCGCCACCCCCGCCACCACCACCATCGCCACCACCTTCAGGCTTTGGGCCTTCGAGCTTCTCGGCCCAATCCATAAGGCGATCGGCCCAATTCTTGGCAAGCATGCGTGACGTAAAGGTGTGGTTCATTTGTATCTTCTCCCGGAGCCTTTCCAGCTTTTCGTCGATGAGGGATGTGGCCATGTTTTCGTAAATCTCCTTGTGAATGGGTTTCTGGGTTCGCGCATAAAAACGCTCGAGGTCCTCCTGTATCCAGCGGACATCGTTGGTGACGGATCTTTGCTGGCCGGAGAGTTCACCGAGGAGTCTTTGGTTGACTGGGTCGATGTCATCGCTGTTGGGGGAGGCTCCGACGATAGCGAGCTTACTGGTGAGAGCGGATTGGAGTGAGTTGCCAATCGAGCCTTCATCCCCAGAAGATTTCTTGAGGCGATTGACAAAGGTGGAGGCTTCGAAGTTCTCGTTGGCCTCGTTGGCTTTTTCGATGGTTTCCTGCATCTTCTTGAGCGCTGTCTTTTGCTTCTCAATCGCTTCCTTGAGATCTTTATCAGTTTTCTCCGGAGTGGATTTTTGATCCTGGGCTTCTCCCAGCTTTTTCTCCACTTCAGGCATGTCTTGCTCGCCGAGCTCCTTCATGTTCTGAAGCGCATCGGCCATTTCCTTCATTGTTTTCTGGTCGAGTTCTCCGTTCCTAGCGGCGTCCTTGAAGATCTCTTCCATCTTCTTGGCGATCTCCTTCATCTTCTCGGCATTTTCAGCTTCCTTTTGCTCGCTTTCGGCAAGCTTTTCCTTGGATTCCTCGCTTTGAAGTTCTTCGGCGGTGTTGTTTTTGTCGAGGCGTTCATTTTCGTCGAGGTTGTTCAGTTCCTTGCGGGCGGCGTCCTCGAGTTCGCTGATGACGCGATCGAATCTCTTCTTGATAACCTGGGCGTGTTCGTCACGGGTGAGGATGTAAATGGTGAGGGGCTCGGAGTAAATTCGACCCCGTCCCGACTTGTAGTCCTCGGTGTAAGCAGAAAGAATGAGGGTTTGCGGCTCAATGCCGTAGGTCTGCGGCGAAAAGATAGCGCGCTCACTCAGGCGGTTTGAGGAAGGAGAACCTTTTTTTAGAGTGATCGATCCGTTGGCCGGTTCGCTATCGGTAGGTTTGTTGAATGATCCAACCCACGAAAGCCCGATCTCTTTCAGGCCAAAGTCATCGTCACTAATGATGTCGAACTCGAGGGTTTCTTCAGCCAAGATAACGATATTGCGCTCGATCCCCTGAATGTAGGAAGTTGGGACCTGGTCTTCTGAAGTCTTGATCTCAATTTTGAATGATCCTGCACCGTCGAGGCCCTTGATATCGGTCCAGGTGAAGGGAACCGAAGCGTGGAAGCGTCCCAGATTGATGGGCTCGCTGGAGACCGTCGTTCCATTCATGGAAAGTCTAAGATTCCGAGGTTCTGGCATTTCCACAAGCTTTGGCGCTTTCGCTGCGGTTTCCTCTTTTTCTGCCTCTACTTGAGCGGACTCGAGGTCTGAAGGATTCTCTGCTTCTATCGGGCCGCGACTTTCGCTGACGGGGTCTTCTTCAAGAGGCTGTGGATTCAGGCGGGCGGTGGCATCTGAGATTTCGCGGGAAAATGATCCCTTAAGCACAATCTTGCTACCTTCAAGCGCGGTTAAAGCTCCGGTGCGAATGTCCATGGTGCGGGGATCGAGTTGTAGGTAATCAGGAAGGGTGACGAGGGCCTCGAAGCCTGAGACCTCGGGGCGGACTTCGGGTTCAACGCGGACGCGGTGCTTAGCGTCTCCGGCTTCGATGGTGATGCGGTCCTGCATCTCTTGGCCGGTGAATTCGAATTGATAAGAGCCATCTTCGCCGAGTTTGGCTTCCACCCACTCTTGTTGACCGTATCGGGCACGGGCGGTGGCGGGCCTTTCGTCACTGTTCTCCTTGAGGGGTGCATTAAAACCAAAGGCTTCACCGAGAGGAACGATCAGTGGGTCGGGTATTTTGTCGGTGTCAAATTGGGTGAATGTGTAGTGCTCGGTGTCCGATAGTGGCATCAACCAGCGCTTGAGGGCGTTTCCACCGGCCTTTGGAGCTACAGAGAAGCCAAATGCGATGGCTGCGGCTCCTATCACAACACCAAGGGCGAGCTTTTTGTGACGCGAATACGGGAGTGCGTCGTTCATATTCCGCTTGGCAGCCTGATTTGCCACGTGAATCATAGCGGCGGCTCGAAGTTCGGGAGAAAGTGCCTCTTTGGCCTCTTTTTGGTCCTGAAGCTCAACAATTCCGAGGAGTCGATCGCCTAATTTTGGGAACTTGCGTGAGATGAGACGTGCCAGTTGCTCCTCTCGGCGGTGCCCATAGACCCAGCGGCGAACCCAGTATGGGGCGAAAACGGCCGCCAACGATGTTCCGGCGATTAAAATTAAAAGGCGAGCGAGGGCGGGGATCGGAAAAAGTCGCTCGAGGGCGAAGACGATCAGGAATGAAATAATCAATCCGAAAATGCCTGCGAGAATAGCTTCAGTAACCTTGATTCGCCACAGAGACTTCTGAAAATCAGCGAGTTGCTTGCTGAGCTCCACCGGGATGGGAGTGGGCTTGTGGGTTGAGGAGGGAGAGAATGGTTCAGGCATTTTAGAATGAGTGTTGAAGACTCGGACTAAAGGTCTCGGAAGAGTCGCAGACAAATAGTAGTCCTGCCAGCGGGAAATTCCGGTTTTCTTTGATATAGGTCGACGCGTGTGCCTCTATTTTTTGTTTGGTTTTTTAGCTGGTGACTCATGTTCAATATTGGTAAGCATCTCTTAACTATCTTCAAACGATGATTGAATACCCCCGCAACCGCCAACAAACTATTCCTGAAAGCTCTGTGAAAATCGTTGGTCTAGGAGGGGCGGGCACAAATATGCTTGATAGGGTGGCGCTGGACGGCATTGAGGGAGCCGAGTTACTCTCGTTGAATACCGATGTCAGAACCCTGACTGGAACCGTGGCTGGGGAGAAAATTCAACTGGGGCGTAATTTGACCAAGGGATTGGGAACCGGGGGAGATCCGGAGCTTGGCGAAAAAGCGATTCAAGAATCTGAGGACGAAATCCGTGACTCGCTCAGAGATCGTCAAATTGTTTTCCTATGTGTGGGACTTGGAGGCGGGACTGGATCGGGCGCGGCTCCAATTTTAGTCAGGCTAGCCCGTGAAGCGGGCGCCTTTGTGGTGGTGTTTGCCACGATGCCATTTGCTTTCGAGGGCCACCGTCGCCGAACTCAGGCTGAGGAGTCATTGAATCAGCTCGCGGTGTTGTCGAATGCCCTTGTGACCTTCGATAACGGCCGAATGGGTGAGCTGGTGCTGCCCAAGCAGGGCGTGCATGAGGCCTTTTCGGCCGCTGACCGCATGATTTCCGACAGTATCACCGCAGTGGCCCGCCTTGTTCTCCGCCCGGGCCTGATTAACGTTGGTCTAGATGAGTTGATGTCGGCTTTAAAGACAACCCGCTCACGCTGCCTGTTTGGTTCAGGACTTGGACGGGGAGAGAGTCGCGCTCAAACTGCCTTGAAGGCCGCTCTCAATAGCCCGCTTCTTGACCGCGGATCGTTGCTAGAAGACGCGACTACGGTTCTCGTTCACATCTGTGGAGGAGATGACATGACCCTCTACGAAGTCGAGCTTTTGATGCAGGGGTTGACCAAATTTATTCCGGAAAATGCTCACCTTTTGTTTGGCGCGGCAACCGACAAACAAATGAATGATACGCTTAGTGTTACGATCATTAGTGCTCTCCCCGAAGAGCGACTTCAAGCAGTTCCCTTTGTCGAAAAGATCGAAGTTGAAGATGAGCCCGTTGTGGAAGAAGTCGTTCAAGAAGATGTGTCTACGGCGATCGAGGCTGTGGCAGAGTTTGAGGAAGATTCCGAGGCTGAGATCAAAGATACTGTCTTGAGTCTTGTTGAGAACGAGCCAGAAGGTTTGGAGGACGAAGAACCCGAGGAGATTGAAGAAATCGAAGATGAGGTTGAGGAGGAGTCGGTCGTGGCCGAGGAAGATATCGAATTCGAACTTGACGATTTGGATGATTTCGCTGCTCCGGGTTTAAAAGTGATTTCTGATGAAGAAGAGCTCGAGCCGGAGGCTGTTTCAGCTCCCGAACCAGTCAAAGAGCCGGAGCCTGAGTTGGAAATCGAAGAATTTGTTTCTGCCAAGTCGTTGGACAATCAAGGCGAGCTTCTCCTGGAAGGGGCTCCGAAAGGTCGATTCGATGGGGAATCGCCGAACGTGGTTAAAGATGGCGAGGATCTTGATATTCCTCCGTATCTGCGCAAGCGAAGTCGCCGTCGCTAAAGGCAAGTGGTTGACACAGGCGGACACCATCCGTTCATTGCGGCGTGCAAGTTTTCCATGGACTCGAAGAACTCTCGAAGGTTGACCGCCCATTCGGTCTCGCACTTGGAGTCTTCGATGGCGTCCACCTTGGCCACCAAGAGGTCATTGATGCTGCCCGGGGGGCGGAAGCTGTCGGGGTTTTGACTTTCGATCCCCATCCAGTTGAGGTCTTAGCTCCGGACAGGGCGCCGCGCCGTATCCTTTCAAATCTGGATCACAAAACGCGTATCCTTTCTGATCTCGGGATTGATTTTTTGGTTGTAATTGACTTTTCTCCGGAGTTCGCAGCGAGGGAGGCCCGTGAATTTGCCGACGCTCTTTTTGCAACCAGAGTTCGGAAGCTTTCAGCCGGTGGTGACTGGAGTTTTGGCCGGGGCCGTGGAGGAAATATGCAGCGACTTAGTGAATGGGGTAGGGAATCCGGAATCGAGGTCACTGAAGTGCCCGCGGTTTTACAGGATGGGATTCGCATCAGTAGTACTCGAATTCGGAAATGTTTGCAGGAAGAAGATCTCAATGCGGTTGCGGCCATGCTTGGAAGGCCATACTCGGTTTTCGGAGATGTTGTTCGCGGTCGCCAGTTGGGGCGAACGATTGGATTCCCTACCGCGAATGTCGCAGTCTCCGACGATGTGCTGCCCCCAAATGGCGTTTATGTCGTCGAGGGCAACGGAGTTCCAGGTGTCGCAAACATTGGAACGCGACCAACAGTAGATGATAGTTGGGCGCGAAGTCTGGAGGTTCATCTTTTCACGGAGAATCTTCCCATGGAATACGGCTGGGAACTAGAGGTCGGATTTGTGAGAAAAATTCGTGATGAGCGGAAATTTGATTCATTGGGGGAGCTACAGTTACAGATTGGGCGAGACATAGAGTCCGCCAAGTCCGAATAAGGTTGTCGCACAAATTGCATTTGCCTTTTCAGCCACTCATGGCTAAGGGCTTGGCTTCCGCCGACTAAGCGGACTACTGCCATGGAAAAGAAAAGTGATTTCGGACTGATTGGTTTGGCCGTTATGGGTCAAAACCTCGTGCTCAATGTGGAAAGCCGCGGCTTTCAAGTGTCGGTTTATAACCGGACGACTTCCAAGATGACCGAGTTCATCGAGGAAAACCCGGGAAAGGCCCTCGTGGGTAGCGAAACTCTCGAGGAGTTTGTCCAATCTTTGGCACCCCCCCGTAAGATTCAGATCATGGTGCAAGCCGGTGCTCCCGTTGATTACGTTATCAAGGATCTCATGCCGCTTCTAGATCCCGGTGACATCATCATCGACGGAGGCAACTCACTTTACACAGACACCGAGCGTCGCGACAAGTATGTCGGTGAAGCCGGATTCCGTTTCATCGGCGCTGGTGTTTCCGGTGGCGAGGAGGGCGCTCTGAAAGGCCCCTCGATAATGCCCGGCGGTCCTGAGTCGACCTGGGAAGTGATGAAACCAATTTTCGAAAGCATCTCCGCCAAGGTGGACGGTGAGCCTTGCGTCGTTCACATCGGTGAAGGTGGTGCCGGTCACTTCGTGAAGATGGTTCACAACGGCATCGAGTATGGTGACATGCAGCTCATCTGCGAGGCCTACAATATTTTTAAAGCAGCTGGCTTCTCCAACGAGGAATTGGCTGACATTTTCGCTGACTGGAATGACGGAGACCTCGAGTCTTTCCTTATCGAAATCACTGCGAATATTTTCAAGCAAAAGGATCCGGAGACCGGCGCTGATATCGTTGACCTCATCGTCGACAAAGCCGGTCAGAAGGGCACTGGACGTTGGACCGTGATGGGCTCAGTGGAGCAAGCCGTTCCCTTCAGCACTATCGCCGGATCAGTCGAAGCGCGCATCCTTTCCTCCATGCGCGACCAGCGAAAGGTTGCTTCCGGAACTCTTCAGGGACCAAGTAACTGGGATTTCAATCTCGAGATGAGCAAGGAAGATCTCGTCAAGAAAGTGCGCAATGCACTCTATGCTTCCAAGATCGTTTCTTATGCACAGGGGCTTGACCTTATCACCAAGGTGGGGGCGGACAAGGGTTGGGATTTGGACCTCGGCGAGATTGCCAAGATCTGGCGTGGCGGCTGCATCATTCGCGCCCGTTTTCTCAACCGCATCACCGAAGCCTATACGGCGGACACTCCTCCGACCAATCTCATGCTTGCTGACTTCTTCACTAAGGTTCTTAACGACGGCCAACAAGACTGGCGTGAAGTGGTGGCTCTCGCTGCGACCAATGGAATTCCTGTTCCAAGCTTCGGCGGATCACTCGCTTACTACGATGCCTACCGCGCCGAGCGTCTTCCTGCCAACTTACTGCAAGCTCAGCGTGATTTCTTCGGAGCGCACACCTACGAGCGCACCGATAAGCCCGAGGGCGAGTTCTTCCACACTGAGGATTGGCCAGATCTCATTAGCTAAAGCTGACTAAAAAAATATTTTTAAAAGGCGTTCTCTGATTCGGAGAGCGCCTTTTTTTCTTTGAGGTCACCTAACAGCCTCTGTGGTTTGACTCTGCCATATTCGTTTTTTTCAAATCGCGGATTTATATCGGTTTTGGAGAGTTACTTGTGATTAGACAGGAGAGTTGTGCCCGGCTAGCTTGGTCTTCAAGAAAGTTTGAACACCATCGAAGTGGGGGCGGGCAGGCATAAGTAATACTAATTTTTGGTATTAAGTGATAAATCTGAATTATTGACGAATTTTAGTTCAAGGTCATCCTCACAAGGCTCTTTCGGGCGAAATAGACACGTTATGAAAAATTTAAATGATCACTCAAAAGGCCGGTTTTTCAGGGCCGTCGGCATGCCGTTCACTTCAATTCGCTCACTTTTTTCATTGAGCTGCCTTGTGGCTGTGGGGTCGGGGGCCGTATTTGCTCAAGAAGGGCACGGAGCAGGAAGTGATATTACGAAGTGTCCGGTAATGGGACCTCAGGCAGCTCCGGCAGCTCGCCATACCGCTGCTTCAGCCTATGGCAATCGCGACTGGTGGCCAAATCAACTTAATCTTCAGATTCTTCACCAAAATTCAGCTAAAGGAAATCCGGTTGGTTCTGACTTCGATTACGCTGATGAATTTAAGGAGCTCGATATGGCGGCTTTGAAAAAAGATCTTACCGATCTGATGACAGATTCCCAGGACTGGTGGCCGGCTGACTATGGAAACTATGGACCGTTTTTTATCCGATTGGCGTGGCACAGTGCAGGAACTTACCGGACGTATGACGGTCGTGGAGGTGCTTGCGATGGTGCCCAGCGTTTCGCCCCGCTCAATAGCTGGCCTGACAATGGGAATCTTGACAAAGCACGGAGGCTTCTCTGGCCGATTAAACAAAAATATGGCCAGAAGATTTCATGGGCTGATTTACTAATTCTAAGTGGGAATGTTGCTCTCGAGTCGATGGGTTTCGAGACCTATGGCTTTGGTGGTGGTCGTGCCGATGTTTGGGAAGCTCAAGAAGACATTTACTGGGGGCCTGAGAGCCAATGGCTGGGCAAGAAGCGTTATGTTGATGGGAAACTGGACAACCCACTCGCCGCAGTCCAGATGGGATTGATTTACGTAAATCCGCAAGGCCCTGATGGCAATCCGGATCCACTTGCTTCGGCCAAGCAGATACGCGATACCTTCGGTCGTATGGGTATGAACGATGAAGAGACCATCGCGCTCATCGCCGGAGGTCATACCTTTGGAAAGGGGCACGGCGCGCATTCTCCCGACGGTAACGTCGGCCCTGAGCCGGAAGCGGCTCCGCTGGAAGAGCAGGGGCTTGGTTGGAAGAACAGCAAAGGAAAGGGAAACGGTGTCGACACTGTCACAAGTGGTCTCGAGGGCGCTTGGACCAGTACTCCGGCCCGGTGGTCGCACAGCTACTTTTCCAACATGTTTGCTTACGAATGGGAACTCACCAAAACTCCGGCGGGCGCCAAGCTCTGGATTCCAAAAGGGGGCGTTGCTGCTGGCACTGTGCCGGACGCTCACGATCCAGAAAAGAAGCATGCTCCAGTCATGTTCACTTCTGATCTCGCCCTGAAGCTCGATCCCATTTACGGACCAATCTCGAAGCGTTTCCTTGAGAACCCGGATCAGTTTGCGAAGGCCTTCGCCAAGGCGTGGTATAAGCTCACTCACCGGGACATGGGGCCCATCACCACTCATTTGGGCGATGATGTTCCCGAACCGCAGGTATGGCAGGATCCAGTTCCAAAAACTGATCACCCTGTGATTGACGATACTGATATTAAAGCTCTCAAAGCAAAATTACTCGATTCAGGTCTCACGCATTCCCAGCTCGTCTCGACGGCATGGGCTTCGGCCTCGACTTTCCGGGGCAGTGACAATCGTGGTGGTGCCAATGGTGCCCGGATTCGACTCTCTCCTCAAAAAGACTGGGCGGTCAATCAACCCGATCAACTCGCCAAGATTCTTCCTGTTCTTGAGAAGGTTCAGAAGGAGTTCAATGACACCGCAAGCGGAGGTAAGAAAGTTTCACTCTCTGATTTGATCGTTCTGGGTGGTTCTGCCGCTGTCGAAGCAGCTGCCACTAAGGCTGGCTACGAAGTGACTGTTCCCTTTGCTCCGGGGCGCACTGACGCGACCCAGGAGATGACGGATATCGAATCTTTCGCAGTTCTTGAGCCCAAACAGGATCCTTTCCGTAACTTCCTCGGAAGAACTTTGGACCGACCAGCGCCCGAGACTTTGGTGGATCGAGCCCAGCTTCTCACACTGACGGCCCCGGAGATGACTGTTCTGGTCGGAGGGCTTCGGGTGCTCGATACCAATGTCGGCTTCCCTGGATTGGGAATGTTCACAGATGAGCCTGGTGCGTTGTCGAACGACTTTTTCGTCAACCTTCTTGACATGGGAACCGAGTGGAAAGTTTCGCCGATGTGCGAGCACTTTTATGAAGGCAAAGATCGTGAAACTGGAAAGACCAAATGGACTGCATCTTCGGTTGATTTGGTCTTCGGCTCGAATTCCCAACTCCGCGCCATTGCGGAAGTCTATGGAAGCGCTGATGGCGAGAAAAAGTTCGTGAATGATTTCGTGCAAGCATGGTCCAAGGTCATGACTTTGGATCGCTTCGATCTCAAGGAGTAAGCGGATCCTGCTCGAACCTATACCAAGCCCGGGGGAGATCCTCCGGGCTTTCCGCGCTAGAAAATAGAGGGTGGATTACAACGGTTTTAATTGAAGAAGGGCAGTAGGCTTCGGTTATAATCTATGAGTGGTTTTTTGTTCCGTTATGGTGGTATCTCCGGGAGTAGAAAGGGTGCTATTCGGGTGTGTTTTGTATGCTTGTACTTTTTTTTGTTGTTCAAACAGGCTTTGCGCTGATGGCGGATATAACCGAGGAGGTAAGTTATACGTGAATGGTTCTTGGTTGATCCTGTTGTCATTGAGTTCAAAATTGTCCTACGGGAAAAATCATCAACTCATGGAATTAAAGATGACTACAACGCTAAGTTTGTGGTGAGATGGGAGCCTTCAGGGTGGTGGGTCGTAACCGAGGTCCGGGGCCAGTGGAGTAAGGGCATATTGTAAAAGGTGATAGGAAGATGCTCAAACCCGTCTAAGGTTTTGGGTTTCAGGTGCATTCTTGAACGTGGCTGCTTGCTGTCCTAATTCGGTAGTTTGAAGGCGATTAAATTTTCCTCGATCTCTGTCGATTTTAGAAAGAGACGAAGCTCTTTTTTCGGTGGTTTCGGCGATGGTTTGATTTAAGGCGTCACAATCCTATTTCGCTTTTTCCTGCCGACTGGCTCGTCGTGCTTTCCGAGAGGAGATGGTAGAATTTAACCTTCGGTCGATCGAATTTACAGTGTTCTTGGCCACGTCGACATGGCGGCAAGTATGCTCCTCGGTTTGGAGCTAGGGCTCATTTCGAATCACTCTGACTCTGATGAATTGTGAATTTTGTTCCGAGACGGGAAGAACCGATCGGTAGGTCAGCTCTGTGGATCCATCTTCTTGGTCAAGGCTTCTTGTTTGGATAAGATACTCGGTGCCTTCATTCCAGAGATCAAGGTTGTTTGAGATTTGAGGCTGATAGAAGAGATCTTCGATCGGATCACGGACCGGGAAGGTCAGGGTAAGAAAGGTATCAGGTCCGATTTCAATCATGCCGCCTTGAATTGACTGCCCAGATGGAGTGGCGGCTAATGGACCGGAAAGGAATGCGTATTCCAGTAGGTTGACGATCCCATCCTTGTCAGGATCTGCGTTGGGCCCCGAAATTGTGACATCGGCGAGTTGGGCGGGCGTAAATTGATCTTCCTGCCAGCTGGTGAAGCTTGGTAAGGGAGGGGTAAGTGATCCAGGAGTGCCGTTGAGATTGCTTCCTGCGGTCCAACTGGCCGCAATGGTGTGATCGGGCGCGGATTCAGGGGCGATCAAAATAAGTGGGTATCCATCGCCGTCGGGAGAGGTCGGCCACGGAGCCCGGTCATCGTAGGTGAAGTCGAGAATGGGAGTGTTAATCGCGTATGAGAGCACGACTTGCTCACCTCCGTTGGAGAGGGAGTTGGGATAGACTCCGGCGACCGGAATGTCGCTGCCATAGCGTGCCTCGAAAGCTGCTTCGTTTTTAACAAGAACCAGACTTTGCCCGGGCGCCAAGGTCGAAATTGTAGCTGTGGAGAAGTCGAAAATGATACCTTGGGTAAAGCTGAGTTGGCTTATGTCGAGAAATATTGAATTCGAGATATTGGTGAGCTCGATAAATTCGAAATCATCATTGTCGAGCGAGACCAGTGACTCGCTGGCATTCGGATCTGCCGGATTGTACATGATTTCGCTGATGACAAGATTATCCAGCCAAAGGTCGACGCTGGGAAGGCCCGCTACGAATTCGATGGGGGCGGACCAGTGGCTGGTGCGGCCACTGGTGTCTTCATGTTGCACCCGGACACGGTAGGTTGCCCCGGGCTGGGTGGCCGATGCCGAGAAAGTGTAGTTGTTCGTGAAGCTGGTGAAGTCGGGTGATGTCGCGACCGTCTCGACTTCGTAGGTCCGGGGAGTGCCGGTTTCGTATCCGGAAACTCCGGGGGCGGCGATCCTGGCAATTCGCCAACGCATTTTTCCAAAGGTGCCGCTGCCGTTAGGATCTGAAAACGAGCCGCTCCCAAAAGTCAGTTGGTTCACGGGAAAGCCAACCGGGCCTGAATAGTTGAGAGTCGGTTTGTTTGGGATGCTAGGGTCTTCCGATTCAAAAGTGAGATACTCATATCCGTAACCTTCTTGGATTCCGTTGCCAGGGGACCACGAATTGCCGGTGAATGAGTCGGTGGCGTATTCCAGGATGTAGTTAACCTGGCCCTCGTGGTCGGAGGAGTTGAGAGTCCTGACGTAGCTGCCTCCGATCCGGCTGTCGGTGTAAGGGGTGCGAAAAAAATTGTTTTTATGGCTGCTTTGACCTGATGTGCTCGAGGGATTGCCTCTTGTCCGTGGATGGTGGTTCCACATGAAGGCGTCAATGTCCGACCATGTCAGCGGAGTTCCAATCGGATTCATCATTTGCGAATATTCATCGATCAACTGCCCGATCTGGCCACCGGTTGTGGAAGAGTCGGAGGCGACGAGGTCAAGGAGTTCGCGACCACGGTTGCGGAATTCAATCGCGAGTTGGGAGTGATTATTGATGGAATTCTGCTGTCGAATCACTCCAGCTTGATGGGTTTCGGCAATCCACATCATATCCAGATCCCATGGAATGACCTTCCATTGATCCTGGGTTGGTTCGTGATAGAAGTAGTGGTTGTAGCCAAGCCGGATATCGACATTTCCCAAAAGGCGGTTGAGCGAGCGCATAGTGTAGTAGCCCGGCATGTCCATGTTGTCCCTCCACCATTGTTCGGTTTGTGCGCTGTTTGAAGCTGAGTAGAACGAGTTCCAATCGGATGACGATTGGGTTTGGGTATCTCCTTGCTCCTTCTTGTCGCCCGCGCCTCCTTCAATTTTGTATACGTTGCCATCGGCAAGATCACGGTCATTGAGGAAGGAACCGTTGGGTTGTTCCATGGCAAGGTAGAGACCCCAAACATCGCCTTCGTATTGGTCGGATGGATTGGTTTCGACGGCATCATCAATGACGCGGAATCCAAAGTAATGGGTTCGGGGGCTGGCGACACCTGCGAGCCCGTAGAGTCGCATTGTTGGAGCTTCGTCCAACCCGGCCATGCCACGGTTCATCGCGGCCCAAGGGCTGGAAATCGATTGGAGGTTGAGTTTTGTCCAAGTGCTATCGTAGCGATTGCCCCAATTGTCGCGGGCGCGGAACCGACGTGCCCGGTTGAAATGAAATCGCCATTTGTTTTTACCGGAAACATAAGTTGAGGCCTCCCCACGGTTTTCGAATTCGATATGATCGTAAACACGACCGTCATAGATCAAGGTTCCGGGCTGATGAACTCCATCGGACCCACCATTGTATTGCGAGTTGATTACGTCGGTGTTATTCGCAATGAGATGGTAGTTCGGGAGTTCTCCGAAGATGTTCCCGGAAAAGGTCTCGGTTGTTCCTCCGGGAGTGAGAGATCCGCTCCATGATGGCAGGCCGTCATAGACAAAGTAAGCAAAGTTGGGTTGCTCGTCATCTGGGTAGGGAACCTGCGCCGCGGCGCCCCCAGTGTCTTCGAAGTTGATGCGGTAGCGGACGAGCCTTCGGTGTTGTTGAACCGAGGCCGGAAGGACGATTGAATAGATCGAGTCATTTGCGAAGGCGTCTCCGGCGGAGCCGTCGTCGACCATCGTGACTGTGGTCCAATTTGCCTGGTAGGCGGGATCGGTGATTCGGATATAAGAGCCGGGCTCCACGATTTGATAGTCGAGCGTGACGATTCCGACTCCTTGGGGATCGGTGAGTTTTGCAGTGATGGTAACCTGTTCAGATGATCCGGGCTCCTGCGGAGTATGATCGACCTGGCGGATGGCCGGAGGGACCACCGTGGTGGATGTCCCGTTGGTTAGTCCGGGAGTGGGTGAGCCGCCGCTACCGGCTGAGCTGGTGGAAGAAAGGGTGGCGTCGAGCGAGAAGTCAGATGAGCCCAGCGTTCCGTTGAAGCCCTGCACCGCGATCACATTGGTGCCGCCGACAAGATAATTGGAGGCGGTAGTGAGAATAAACTCCTCCCACTCAGCCTCGTGATTGGAGGCGGTGGCATTGAAAGCGAGTTGTCCGTTTCCTACGTGTGCCCGCTGAACCTCCTGTCCATTGATCCAAACGATGGCTCCGTCATCGACATAAAGTCGAAGTTTAAGATTTTGGGGAATCTCCAAAGGATCGATAGTGAATTCCCTCCTCATAAAGAGGGAAGAATAGTTTTCCCTCATATCGGTCAGGACTGTGTTGTCATCCCCGTCGTCATAACCGATCGGGGTCTGCGCGGTGGTCCAACTTCCGTCTTCAGTGAAGATGATTTGTCGCCAGGCATCGATCGGGTTCGAAGCTTCTGATGTGCCCTTGCGGTATCTCCACTGAGAGTCGGCTGCAAAAATGTAGTCGGTTTCCGGAGTGGAATCGACTTGCGATCCTGCCGTTCTCCAGGATGCGCCCAGATCGTTATCAAGGGCCGGATTGAGAAGTTCGATGGATCCTCCTCCGCCGCGAGCTCCCGAGGGCCAGGGGAATCCGGAGCCATAGTCGACTTGATCCATGATGTTTCCGGCGCTGTCGCGAAGATCGATTTCTTCGCCATCATTGTTCAAGCCTCCCTCCCACGGCCCAAGGGATACCTCTCCATAAACGCTGGTGATGGTGGCCGGGTCTTCAGCGATGACAAGGTAGGCACCGGCTCCGAGAGTTGTTCCCGCAGGGAAGGTAAATTGGACAGCGTCAGTGAGTTCCCAGTTGGAGAGATCAACTACGTTGGCTCCTGGGTTGTAAAGTTCGATGAATTCCTCGGCGCTGGTTTCGTTTGCCGGGTCATAGTGGATTTCGTTGATCACGACCTGGCTGGGAAGAGCGGCCGGAGTGTCAAAGTTCTCACTCGAGGAAGCCCAAGTGGTTCCTGCAGCGTTGCTGGCTCTTGCGGTATAGAAATAAGTTGTTTCTGCAAGGAGTCCTGAGACGAAACGACTAAAATCCCCTGATTCGGTGCCGACGGATATTGATGAGTCCCAGGAGTTTGGATCATTTCCGCCATCGCTTGTGCCAAAGAAGATGGTGACGGTTGGAGGGGAAGACCCGGTGTCAGTGACTTCTCCGCGGAGGTTTGCGGAGGTGGCGGCGATTCCACCGGCACTTCGGTTTTCGACAAAAGGTGCAGTGACTGCGATCGTTGTGAATGTCCCGGTAGCAGTGGCCCAGGTAATTCCACCTGAGTTTGCGGCCATGGCTCTGAAAAAGTAAGAGCTGGTTGAAGTGAGCCCGTTGAGTTCAATCGAAGACGTTCCATTGACAATGCCGAGCGAGATTGAGTTCCCCCAGTTTGCAGGGGTGGTGCCACCGTCGCTAGGGCCGTAGTAAAAGGTGAGAGTCGTATTATCACCACCGTTGTCGGTGATGCTTCCGGTGAGCTGTGCCGAGATTGCCGTGATATCTGAGGCAGCAGATTGAGAAACAGTAGGCGGGAGTGGAAGTGTTTCAAAATCAAGCGAAGGGATGGCCCAAGATTCTCCCGCTGAATTGGTGGCGCGTGCTGAGAAGAAGTAGCTTTGGGCTGGCAGGAGGCCGGAAATTGAGCTGGAAAAATTGCCATCGCGAAATCCGATGGTCACAGACGAATCCCAGGCTCCGGCCACGGTGCCTCCATCGGAGATGCCATAAAACAGGGTAATGGAAGGTGCTTCATCCCCAACGTCGGTGATCGTTCCATTGAGTGTCGCGGTCGAGCTGCCAATTGCGGTGGCTGCAGAATTCGATAGGCGCGCAGTTCCGTCGGGTTCGATCTCGGTGGCATCGAGTCGAATATTGTCGAAGTGGCTTCGTCCTCCGCCGCCTGCGAAAAGGTGGATGCGAATGGTTTGACCCACTGCGGCCGGAGTGGCGGAGGTATCGAGGGTTAGAGGAGTGCTATCGGCAAAAGAGCTTCCGGCGAGGGAAAAGGAATTTTCGAAAGCTGATGCAAAAACGGTATTGTCCGACGAGCGAAGAGAGAAAGTGCTTTGGTTTGAGTTTCCGGTGGATCCGCTCCGGTGACCGTGGGAGACAGTCAGGGTGTAAATGGTGTTAGCTTGATAGGTTGAGCCCAGATCCTGCCAAACGCTATGGCTTGCATTCATACCCAGGTGGTCGGTGCCGTTCGAAGAAAATCCGACGATGTATTCTTCGAAAGCATTTGCATTGCTTGGTCCGCCTGACTCGGACCATTCAGGCGATAGGTCTGTGCTCCATCTTCCTGATGTTAGAGTGTTGGATTCGAATGAAGGATCACCAATTGCGATTGGCGCTGCTTGCAAGGCCCCTGGTATTATAAGAGTGAAAGCAAGTGCGCTGTAGAATTGGTTTAACGAAATCATAAGAAATATCCGGACTAATCGTATAATTTAATGTCAAAATTTCAAAGATCTACCTTGAATGTTCGCGGAGGTTCCAAATCGAGAGATCTCTTTGTTATCCAGCTGCTTTTCATCGACTTCCGGTCGTAGAGTTATTTATCTCGTTGTCATGCACGAGGACATTGAAAAGGTGCTCATCGCCGAAGAGGTGATTGAGAAGAGGCTCGACGTGATTGCCCGTAAGATTCACGCGGATTTTTCGAATGAAGATTCCTTGCAGGTTGTGGCAATTTTGAAGGGCGCCTTGGTTTTTATGGCGGATCTGCTGAGAAGGGTCCCATTACGGTTGGAGATCGAATGCCTGAATGTTGCGAGTTATCACGGGGGCACCGAAAGCTCGGGCCAAGTTGATTTTCTTGACCAAAAGTTGCCAGATGTCAGTGGTCGTTGTGTTCTATTAGTCGATGATATTCTTGATACCGGTCGTACGTTGGCGGCGGTTTCCGAGAAACTTCGGGAAATGGGGGCCAGGGAGGTGAAGACCTGTGTGCTGCTCACTAAGGATAAGGAACGGGCCGCAGAGGTGGGGGCAGATTATTCGGCTTTTGAAATTGCCGATGAATTTGTTGTTGGATACGGCCTCGATTACGACGGGAAATATCGCAACCTGCCTTACGTCGGGGTCTTAAATCCCTCAGTAATCTCCTCATGAAGTGTTCGATTGTTCGGGAAATTGATTCCCTTGATCGGCTTGTAAGATCGGGGGGGAATTTAGCATGTACCGTAATTCAGGGGTTGGATTTACGCCAAGCCGATCTTCCTTGGAAAGGACTCAGTTGCAACGGGGCGGTTTTTCTTGGTTGTCGGTTTCCAGTCGAGGTTTCAGTTTGCGATCTGATCGATAAGGGGGCATTGATTTTTCCGGAGTTTGCCGGTCTTCCTTTTAAGCCATATCGGCCCGAACTCTATACGCGGGAGGAACTCATGGAAGGCTGGTCGGCGGAGGACGACCAGAGCGTCGACAAGAAGATCTATGATCATTTTGTGAAGCATGGAAAGAAGGATCCGGATATCGTCGAGGCTTTGGCTGAACGTCTTCATGATCATGCCGTTGACGATGGCTTGACCGACCTTCTCGAAGGCCGTGTTGAGAAGGATGGTGTGAAAAAAGTTGTCGCGATCATGGGTGGGCACAGCACGGGACGTGACGATCCGTCTTTTAGAAAAGTCGCGCATCTTGCCTGGGCATTGACATCCGCCGGATATTTCATCGCAAGTGGTGGTGGGCCGGGGATTATGGAAGCTGCCAATCTCGGGGCTTACCTTGCCGACGTGGATGAACCCGAATTGGATGCGGTTCTGGATGACTTAGCGACAGCTCCAAAGTATACCGACGAAGGATACATCGAAGCGGCAAATCGTGTTATTAAAAAGTATCCTACCGGACATTCCAGCCTCGCAATCCCAACCTGGTTTTACGGACACGAACCAACAAATATGTTCTCTAACCACGTAGCCAAATACTTTTCAAACAGCATTCGTGAAGACGGACTTCTCGCAATTGCGCGATACGGAATTATTTTCGCCCCTGGGCGGGCGGGGACCACTCAGGAAATTTTTCAAGACGCCTGTCAAAATCACTACGCTAGTTATGAGGAGGTGAGCCCGATGGTGTTCCTGGGGACCGAACGTTACACCAAGGAAACTCCACTTTGGGACACCATTCGGAGTGTTTCGGATGGGCGGCACTATCACGAAATGCTTCTCCTGAGCGATGATGTCAAAGAGGTGGTTGCTTTTATTAAAGAACATCCTCCCGAGCCAAGCGACGGCGTTGGATCGACGTCTTTATAAGGCGGATGGGGTAATCAGGTGTTACTCAGGCAGGTCCTGCAGATGGAGGCTGTCACCGAGGCTCCTTAGGTTTCGATGGAAATTGAGATAGGCCGTCATTAGTGAACTTGCGAGGGCGACGCGCGCGCCCGATCCTCCCCATGATCCTCCCACCAACTTTGATTGCAATGCGATGGCCTGCTCGGAGTGTTGGATGAATCTGTTGAGACCATTGAGATGTTCAGGCTGATCATGCAGCTTCAGCCGATAACGCCTGATGAGGTCGCGGCATTTCCTTTTGAATTCGTTGGCGGCAAGATTGGCACGCATCATTTCAGCGCTGTTTGAGGTGTCGCCTCCGGGAATGGAGTAACCATAGTTTCGGCTCGCAACAAGGGCGCGAAAAGCGCGGTCTGCCTTCGATTTTGATTCGTCGATGTATCTTTGCCAATCAAACGTGCCGGCTTCAGTTCGGCCTATCGCAGGCAAGTCATAGGGAAGGGGAGGCTTTGTTTGGTTTGGAGTAATCTTGTAGGCCTTGTCCGTTGCTCCGGCGAGCGTTTGTAAGATCCCGAGGAGTAAAATGGTAGTGAGCGGCTTCATTTTAGAGAGGGTTATGGGGTGAAGGCGTCGGTCCGGAATGGATAGGCCGGAAGGTTGGAGTCATTTACGAGGTTGACTGTCGGCTTGCCGGAGAAAGCGTAGCGAACGTAGAGCGGTTTTTTTATTTTAGGAGAGCTCAAGGTGACCGTGGATCCGCTTAGGATGGCATTAGCTTTGAACCATTCTCCGGAGCTGTCAGTAATCCAGAATGATTCAGGTGATTTTCCATCAAGAGTTTTTAGACCATTGTCATGATCGAAGTGGACCACGAGCTTACTGCCTTCTGATTCCACTCGTTTCATAATCGGCCCATGAGCGTGGATGTTTTTTTTGAGGGTGTCACGGGAGGCAAAGAGGGCGAGGCGCTTGCCGATGGAGAGTTTGTCCTTGGGGTGAATGTTGGTGAGGTGGCCGAGGTCGATGGTGTTGGCGACGGAGCTGTGAGGAATTTCGAGGGCTTTGAGTTGGGACTCGCGCATCCAGGCCCATGATTCTGAGTCGGGGTTTTCGGGGCCTTCTTTGACTCCTTTGGCGTAGCCGGGGAGCATGACGATGAGGAATTGGAAGTCCTCGCGCTGCCATTCTTTACGATATTGCTGCATCCATGCTTTGAGGGTGTCGCCGTATTTTAACATACCGGAGTTGCGTGAGAACCACGGGTCTTTCTTCATTCCATGCATCGATTGGGTGTTCCGCTCGCCCTGATACCAAACCAGCCCTCTGCAGCCGTATGGGATGAGAGGATGAATCATGGCATTGTAAAGAATGTTGGTCTGGCGACGGAGGAAGATGTCGTCTGGTCTGCTCCATGGTTTTTTGCCCTCTAAAATGGCGGTGATTTTTCCGCGCGTTTCGCGGTTTGCATCGAACTCCTCCATCATCGTTTTAAAATGCGGAACGGTCTTGGTCAGTTCGCGAGGCATCCATGCTTCGAGCGAGGAGCTTCCCCAAGAACTGAGGATGATGCCGACGGGTGCGCCTGCTGCTTTTTCGAGAAAGTAGGCGAAGGAGAAGGCGACGGCGCTGTCGGGTTGGCTTTCGATCCACTGGCCTTCGCAGCGATCTTCTTCGGTGAAGGAGACGGTGTTTTTGACTTTGAAGGTGCGGAGGTTTTTCGCGGTGGGGACGAGCGCTTTGATGTCGGCGATGCCGCTGTAGCTCATCTGCATGTTTGATTGGCCGGAGCAAATCCAGACTTCGCCGACGAGGATGTTCTTGAGTTCGATAGCGTCGTTTTTTGGACTGCTGACGGTGAGGGTTTTTGGATCGTGAGAAGCGGGGAGGGCGTCGAGCTTGAGGTTCCACTTGCCATCGGCTGCGACAGAGGTGGACTTTGATTGTCCCGCAAATTTCACGGTGACGGTTGTGCTGGCGTCGGAAGTTCCCCAGACGGGGATCGGCTGATCGCGTTGCAGGACGGCGTTGTCGGTGAAGGGTGAGGCTACGGTCAATTCGGCGAAGAGGAGGCTCGGCGTGAGAGCTAGGAGAGAGAGGAGGCGTTTCATTTTTTGCGTTGGTGTCCGTCGATTCTAGGAGGTTTCTGAGCTGTTCAGTTTTAGCGCAGCTCCGAGAACTTCAGTATTGGGGGCTGCTGATCTCAGCTCAACGGTATATTATTGGTGATCTTTTTTTTGAATTAAATGAAGAAGTTGATTTCGTCAAAGTTCACTCTTTATGGCGATAGGAACTCTCTCATGATTGCGTAATTTTAATCACAAATCTAATGTCTTTTTCTTCGGATTCTTCGACCCGCCGATCCTTCCTTCGACTCGGTAGCTCGGTTCTCGCGCTTCCCTTTCTTGAATCTTTCGCCACCACTGAGGCTGCTTCCGCGACGCCTCCTAAGCGCATGATCTTCCTCGGTGGGGGATTCGGTTTCACCAAGGACACTTTTTACCCAAGAGATGCCGGTCGATTTTCCAAAATCGGCATGACCGAAGGCCTCACCCCTCTCGCTCGCCATAAAGACGACATCACCATGGTGACCAACCTCACTAACCTCGGCGCTTCGAATCCCCACGGTGGCTCCACTTCCTACCTCACCGGGGCCAACGTCGCCGGCACTCCCGGCAAGCGCTTTCACAACTCCATCTCCTGCGACCAAATCGCTGCCGAGCATCTCGGAAAAGAAACCCGTTATTCCTCCCTCATCCTTTCGGCCAAAGAATCTGATGGTGGCTCCAACTCCGGCCACGGGAACGGCCTCTCCCTCTCTTGGGATGAGTCCGGAAACCCTATCCCCGGCATCAACCGCCCCCTCGATCTCTTCCACCAACTCTTCGCCAGCCCCGGCGACTCCCGCACCGAGCTCGACGCCCGCCTCAAGAAAAAGCAATCTATCCTCGATCTCGTCCGCATCGATGGGGGAGGGATGAAGCGCTCTCTCAGCAAAGGCGACCGCGAAAAAATCGACGAATATTTCACCGGCGTCCGCCAAGTCGAAAAAGGCCTCGAGCGCCAAGCCAAGTGGGCCGACATCCCCAAGCCCGATGCCCCCTTCGAAGCACCCGATGAAGGTATCACCGGCGAGCAAGCGATCCACCTCATGTATGATATGATCATCGTCGCGCTCCAAACTGGCATGACCAATGTCGTCACCTACCGCCAACCCGTCTGCTCCCTCCTTGCTGGCATGGGCATTAAGCTCAAGGCCCACTCCCTCAGCCACTACGGATTCTCCCAACCCCGCATCCTCGCCTCCCGCGAACGCGATAAAAAATGTTCCACTCTCTTCGCTCACTTCATCGATCGGTTAAAAGAAGCAAAAGACTCCGATGGCACCCGCCTTTTCGATAACTGCATCGTCAGCTACGGCTCCAATCTCCGCTCCGGCCACGAACTCAAAAACGTCCCCGCCATCCTTTCTGGCGGCGGCGCAAAAGACATCCAACACGGCCGCAACATCGTCCTCCCGAAAAAGGACACCCCCCTCGCCAACTACTGGCTCACCCTCATGCAGCAGGCCGGCATCAAAACCGACCAATTCTCCCACTCCACCGGAATCCTCCCCGAACTTCTCAGCTAGAAAAGATGAAGTTCCCCCTTCTTTTCGCAGTCCTCATCGCGCCCATCTCGGCTGCGCCCAAAGATGCCATCGTCTCCAAGGAAATCCTTAAGCCTTTCCTGGAGAGCTACTGCATCGAGTGCCACGGCCCCAAGAAACAAAAAGGCCAGGTCCGCTTTGATCAAGCCCTCTGGCAAATCGCCGATAACGACACCGCCCAGCGCTGGCAGGACGTCCTCGACCAACTCAACGGGGGAGACATGCCCCCCTTTGATGCCGACAAGTATCCCACTAATAAAGAACTCACCGCCGTCCTCGACTCCCTCACAGGTTCCGTCAACACCGCCCGTAAGCGCCTCACCGACCATGGCGGCGAGATCAAAATGCGCCGCCTCAATCGACGCGAATACGCCGCCACGATCCGCGACCTCTTCGGCTTCGACGTTTCCATTCATGACATCCCCGAGGACGGAGAAATCGCCACCTTTGACACCGTCGGCGAAGAACAATTCTTCACCTCCGTCCACTTCGAAAAATACCTCGAGCTCGGCCGCGAGGTCGCCACCACCGCCCTCCAATACAACACCCGCCCTTACGAGAAATCAAAAAAAGAGCGCACCCAGCCCGAAGACCGCACCACCAAAAGAATGCGAGAAGACCTCGCCAAAAAAGACCGCCAAAAAGCCCTCCTCGACGCCGGCAAAACCTGGAAAGAAGCCGGCTTCAAAGACGAGGGCCAAAAAGAAATCCTCCTTCAGCAATGGGACTCCCGCGGGGAGCTCCCTCGTGCTTACCTCCGCTACCCACACGTCGAAACTGGTGTCTACAATTCCAACGTCGCCAAGTGGTCTTCCGCTGCGAGGCACACCGACATCCGTGCTGACTACCTCGTCCGCGTCCACGGAGGAATCGTGGGTCAGCCACCCGAACTCCGAAAATTCATCCGCCTCTGGGACGGCGATCGCATCCACGGCACCCTCAAAATGGGCGGCACTCCCGAGAAACCCCAATCCGTCACCCTCCGGACCCGCCAGCTCATGGGCTCTACTATGATCGGCATGCGCGTCCGCGAAAACCACCCTGACCACGCCATCAACTCCACCCGAGGCTACATCAGTAAGCTAGGCGACGCCCGCAAGCACCCCGATCCCCGGCCCGCCCTTTGGTTCGATTGGATCGAAATCGAAGGCCCCATCTACCCCGACAAGCGCCCCAAATTCGAAGACCTCCTCTACCCCGGAATGGCCACTGGCAAAAACGGCCCTTATCTCAATCACGATAAATCCGCCCGCGAGTTCATCGAGAAATTCGCCATCCTCGCCTTCCGTCGTAAGGCCCCCGAGCCCGCCTACATCGACGCCCTTCATGCCAAATTCAAAGAACTTCGTACTTCCGGAAAAAGATACAAGCAAGCGATGTCCGAAGTCATGGCTATCATCCTCGCCTCACCCAGCTTCCTCTTCATTCAAGAAGTCCAACCCGCACAAGACACCCCGCACGGCTTCCTCAACAATCGCGAACTCGCCATCCGTCTCTCCTACTTCCTCTGGAGCAGCCCGCCCGATGACGAACTCTTCGCCGCAAACCTCTCCGACCCCACCGCCTATTCACAACAAATCGACCGCCTCCTCGTCGACCAAAAATCAAAAGCCTTCCGCGATGGCTTCATCAGCCAGTGGGCCCACCTCGAGCGCTTCGATGCCATCACCATCAACACCCGAGAGCACCACCAATTCAACGAAGGCGTCCAACAAGATGCCAAACAAGAAGTCCGTAAATTCTTCGGCACCCTCTTCAAAGAAAACCTTCCCGTCAGAAACCTCATCGACTCCGACTTCGTTACTATCAACGGCACCCTCGCTCATCACTACGGCCTTCCCTTCGACAATCCACTTGATGGCTCCTTCCAGAAAGTCACCCTCCCCAAGAATTCCCATCGCGGCGGTCTCCTCACCCAAGCTGCTTTCCTCGTCACCGGTTCCAATGGCGAGCGCTCCTCACCCGTCATTCGCGGCGCCCTTGTCATGGAAAAAATCCTCCACGACAAACCTGCCCCGCCACCACCCAACGTTCCCGAGCTCGACGAAGCCTCCGATAAACCCATGTCCAATCGCGACATGGTCCTCCTCCACCAAAAGCGAGCCACCTGCGCCTCCTGCCACCAGAAAATGGACGTCATCGGCTTCGGCCTAGAAAACTTCGACCCCACCGGCCGCTGGCGCGACACCGAAAAAGTCGGCCGCAAAAAAATCCCCATCCTGCCCGGCGGCACCCTCCCCGGCGGCGGTGAATTCAAAAACGTCACCGAGCTCAAAATCCTCCTCCTAAACCACCAAGACGACCTCGCCCAAGAACTCACCGAATCTATCCTGGCCTATGCCCTAGGCCGCACCATCGAATTCTCCGACACCGACGACGTTCAAAAAATCCTCTCTAGGTTGAAAAAGAAGAGCTACCCCCTCCGCGACCTCGTCAAAGAAGTTGCGCTCAGCTCACTTTTCAAAAAGAAATAGATGAGGACTGGGCTTGCACGTGTTTTTCCGGATCTTTTTTAAGCGCCTAAGCGAGCGAAGCTTACGGCTAGAAGAGGTCAAGGAGTGAAGAGCGAAAGAAGGTGCTTTTCATTTTTTACGATTGTGGCCGTCGATCTTGAGTTTGGCGTCATCCCAGACGTGGGAGTCTCTTACCAGAGCGATGTATTCATCTTGAAGGAGGGCTTTGATCTCGGAGAACTTTTCGGGTTCTGCTTTCGAGAGTTCTTTGGATTCGTGAACGTCGGTGGCGACTTTGAAGAGTTGGAAGTCGGAGAGGGTGGCATTTTTGACTTCCTCAGCATTGACGCTGTTGACCGAGACGTAGGTGCGGATATTGAGGCGGGCGAGCATCTTGTAGTCGCCGTGTCGCAGGGCGACGCAGCGTTCGTTAAGCGCGTTGTAGAAGACCCAGAGGAGGGGCTTGTCTCGCTGAAGTTTTTTACCTTCGAGGAGATGCGGGAGGATGTTGGTGCCATCGAGGTGGAGGCTTTTAGGAGGAGTGATTCCGGCGAGTTGGCAAAAGGTGGGGAGGAAATCGAGGCTGGAAATTGGCTGGGTAAAGGTCTGTCCGGGGGCGATGATGCTGGGCCAGCTTACGATGCCCGGGACGCGGAATCCGGCTTCGGTGGTCCAGAGTTTCATGCCACGCAGTGGGGCGGCGGAACCGAAGGAATTCTTCGCGCGCTTGTAGCGGTTGAGGGTTTCGGGGCCGTTGTCTGAGGTGAAGATGACGAGGGTGTCCTTGTCGAGTTGGAGTTCCTTGAGGCTGGCGTTGAGTTTGCCGACGGCGGCGTCTAGGTTTGCGACATTGGCAAAGTAGAGAGCCTCTTCTTTTTGGCGGGCGCTCTCGCGGTATTCTTTTACGAGTAGCTGGGGGGAGGCGATGGGCTCGTGTGGTTCGTGGAAGGCGAGGTAGAGGAAGAAGGGTTTTTCGGGAGTCTCTTTTTTGACGGACTTGATCCAGCCGATCGCTTCTTCGGTGGCGATGCCGCAAGAGAAGCCTTCGACGACGCCCACCTCTTTGCCATTACGGACGTAGTTTTTTGGGTTGGCGTGGGAAGGGCTGGCGTTGTTTTGGGTGGCGAACCAGTGGTCGAATCCGGCGGCATCAGGTTGCGGTTGAGAGGAAGAGTTGAACTTGCCATTGCAGTGCCATTTTCCGGAGAGGCAGGTGGCGTAGCCTGCTTTCTTGAGTAGTTGAGGGATGGTGACCTCGGACGCGCGCATGTAGATGCCGCGATTACCGGGAATGAAGTCATAAATGCCGGCACGGTTTGGACTGCGACCTGTCATCAGACCCACGCGGGAAGGCGAGCACACCGGAGCGGCGGAATAGCAATCGGTGAAGCGAATGCCGCTTTTTGACATCGCATTCAAGTGGGGTGTCTTAATGTGCGGATGCCCGTAACATTCCAAATCACCATACCCGAGATCATCGGTAAGAATGACGACAATGTTCGGCTTGGTTTGGGGCGGAGCTGCGAGCAGGGGCAGGGCAAGTAGCGAGAGAATTATGGTGAACAGTCGCATGATTTTTTTAGTTATTTAAGGGTGGTTGAACAATGTTGTTTCTGGGCGTGGATGTTGTAGCTAATCCTTCAAGTGAGTCTTAGATAGTTTGCTCTTCATCATCTGCAGAGCTTTTGTGTATTCAGGATTGTCGACCAGGTTGGTCCACTCATTGGGGTCATTCTGGTGATTGTAAAGTTCGGCGGAGCCGTCACCATATTCGATGTAGCGATAGCGGGAGGTGCGGATTGATTTTCCTCCGTCTTTCAGGTAGGTCAGCGCCGGGTAGTCCCACTTTGTCTCGTGGTCTTTGAGGAGGGGTTTGAGACTTCTGCCAACCGCTTTCTCGTTGGCGGGAAGACCGCAAAGATCGACGAGAGTCGGGTAGAGATCGATTAATCCAACGACTCGATCACACTGCCCTTTGATCATTTGGCCCTGGAGACTTGGTGGAAGTTTGACGATCAAGGGGACCTTGGCGGATCTTTCCCATAGAGTGTGTTTTTGAAAGGTGTTCTTTTCTCCAAGATGATATCCGTGGTCCGACCATAGGACGACGATGGTGTTGTCCCGATGAG
>JBDNAG010000148.1:0-8865 GCA_039768565.1 Akkermansiaceae bacterium
CCAGCGAGCCATTCCAGCAGCTCTCGCTTCTCCTTTGCATCCGGCTGATCTTTGTCAGCGGGTGGCATTTTTCCCGTCACCAAATTCTCAAAAATCAGAGAACCATCGAAGTCCTCTTTCCCGAGCATCCCGGAGAGATCCAGCCCGCCTTTCTTCGCGCCGTCACCGTGGCAATCGAAGCAGTAGTGCTCAAAAACCTCCACCGCCTTCTTGTCAGCAGTAGCCGCAAAAACTGGCGGACTCATCAGGCATGTCATGCTGATTGCGCTTAAGAGATTCTCCTTCATTATTTGATCATTTCCCAACGGCTTTAGACCATTGAAGATTTCCTGTAATATAAAATACACACCAGCTAAGCTGATCGATGATATTGAACGACAACGATCCTACAAATGAAGCTGTTAGCTTCATTTTAGGTCGGCTCAGAATGTTCCATATTTTGGCAACTCGAGACCTACCTTTGACCACATCTCAGAATCCTATCTTCACAGACAGCGCCTTATGCTCCAAAAAAGACGGAGCCCACGATTAAATGAGCTCCGCCAAAATCATCCGCAATTGCGAGAATAATGGAATTCAAACTACTCAACGCCCGGACGAATCCGGAAAAAGCGCTGAAGCGCCCCGGCATCGGGTAAGATGCTCTCAGCAAAAGGGACGGTAGTTTCGGTGCCATTCGCTAGGATTGAATCGTCAACCTCCAGCCAGTCCGGTGAGGTGAGATCAATCGTGGTATCGAGTGAGTAGGTGCGTCCTGGAATAGAATTGAAGGTGATACGAATCTCATCGGCATCGCGATCGAAGCTGATCTCTGTGATTGCCAATCCTCCGGCACTTCCCGAGATCTCGTCATACTTGGAGGAAATCTGAGCCTCATCAAGAATCCGATTCCGGTAGTATCCGAACGATGCGATATCACCGGTGAATGGCTCAAAGGGAAAAGGTGAACTACCCGGTATGTTTCCTCCTTTGCCAAGCTCGGCGAGATCGCCACCGTCCCAATCGTTGATCACTCCGGCACTCGTCACCGGTCCCTCTACCAATTGCCCGTTGATGTAGAGGCTACCAATACCCGAGACACCCGCTCCAACCTGACACGTTGCGATAATATGGAAAAAGTCCGTTGCTGTCCCAAGTTCGGAAAGATCAGAAGCCAAGATGATTCGCTGGCCATCATTGTTCGCTACCTGGTAGCGGAAATCGATTGTGCTGTCAGTAAGGACAATCGCGGTTCCCGCTCCGTTTCCTCCGGTATTAAAGAGGGTGTGGGTGCCAGTGAAATCTCCGGGACGGACAACCATTTCCCATGTGACATTTTCCTTCGTGACAACGTCACCCAAACCATCATGCCAAGAGTCCAAAGGATTGGAGGAAAGGTTGTATCCTGGGCTATTGACCCAAGCGCTTATTCCGGAAAAATTGCTGGCTCCACTAACTACTGTGCCGCCTGTCGCATTGAGGAAGGTAATCCCATTATTCCCCGTGGTATTGATCACCGGATCCCACTGTGCGAGCGCCCCATCGGGAAGATCGGCAGCGGACCATCCTAGATCGGGAAAACTCCCGTCAACGATTGTAATCGTGAGCTCCGAAGTTTCGGAACCAAACTGATTAGTCACGGTCAAGGTGTAAACCGTGGTCTCGGTCGGCGTTGCCTCAAATGAATCTTCTTCGCTTACATCAGTTCCGTTGATCGTCACCGAACTTTCACCAAAGGCATCCCACCGAAGAGTGGCTGACTGCCCCTCCAAAAGGGTGTCCGAACCAATATTTTCAAAGGTATTCACGAGGGGGGCGCTATCCACAAGCACCGTGACCATCCTCTCCCGGGTTGCACCTCCACGAGTTCCAGTAATCGTGTAGGTTGTCGTTTCTGTTGGATTAACAGTCACCATATTCACGCCGAGGATATTGCCCACGCCGTTGTCGATCGCGAGAGTGTCATTGGTCGGATCATTCGTCCAACTAAGGACAACCGGTGAGCCACTGCCTACAACCTCTTCGTCAGCTGCAAAGTCGGCCACAATCGGGGTGCCGATCGCCAAATCGGCAATGGCGTTTGCATTCAAGGCCTCGTCGTAAATTCTAACATCATCCATCCAGCCATCCCAATTATGATTGAGCTGAAAATCTTCGCCAATCCGCACATCGGCTATCGATGCCGTATTAATCGCAATAGTCTGGCTCGCACTGGGAGGAGTATCCACATTGTCAAATTCGGCATCCAAAACACCATCTACGTATAGCCTCGCATCCTGGATATCTGGAGTGCCATCGTCGGCCCAAGTGACCGCAACGTGGTGCCATTCCGTGTCAGTGACCACGGTATTGCCAACAAAGTAGCCCCCGTTGGCCTCGATCCGAATTGCTCCTGGAGTACCATTCGAGTTTTGGATGCGGAAAGTCCATTTCTGAGTTCCCAGATTCGTTCCCCAGGAAACAATAGCTTTGTTCACTGCTGTGTTGTTTGTCGAGGTCCTGATCCACGCTGAAATTGTTCGGTCACCGGTTCCGGTAATTCCTTTGAAGCCCACAATATCAACCTGATCATCGACGCCATCCATCTGCAGCGCTGCCGAACTTCCGGAAGGGACATCCGGTAAATCAGTCGTGCTCCAAAGCGCCCCACCTGTGACCGTCCCCACGTAATTGTTTGCAGAGCTATCCCCCGCGATCGTCCCGCTGCCCTCATCCAAGGTCCAATGGGCTACCAACTCAGCCTGACTGGCCAAAGGGGCCAAAGCGGCCAAACCTACTATCAACGATGGTAATGTCTGTGATTTCACCCGACTTGTGTATCACAAACCATCTGGACGTAGAATCCCAAAATGAACCTAATGGAAGTATCAAGGCCGGGCGGTCACAATGAGACGGGTGTATCGCAAAGGCTCGTTCACAGACCACGGGGTCGGAGCACGCCAATCACGACGAGTAACTCCTTGCCCTTGCTCGTCTGAACCTAAAAAGACCGCGCTTCCCCGCTCCCAAGTTTCGAGATCAGAGGAGAATTCGACTTCCACGAAAGCATCGTCCGTTCCGGAATTTGTCGAAACGGTCGCAACTAAATAATTATCAAAGGATCCGTTGTCCTCGAGACTTCTGATCGAAACCGTAATTCCACCCAGCGGATCTTCTAGGGCATATTCGAGCAACTCGTCCGCGGTCGATCCCTCGAATGCAACTGCGTCTGATCCTCCTGGACTCCCGCCAAGGGCAAGACTCGATCGCCAGTTCATCGCCTCACCCGGGTCCGGACTGACAGATGGTGCGATCAGCGTCAGTGAGTAACCATCGCCATCCGCGGGCACCGGCCAAGGTGCACGATCATCGTAGTTGAAATTCCGGATTGGCGATCCATCAGCAGCAACGAGGGAAAGATTTTCTCCTCCATTGTCCAGCCGACCAGTGTAAACTCCGGCAACCGGCAGATCATCTCCGAATACCGCCACAAAGCCTTCTAGGTTTGCCACCAAAAGAAGCCGCTCACCCGCTTCCAAAACAGCGTCATTAGCGAAGGCAAAATTAATGCCCCCATTGAAAACCACCCCAACGAGACTGACGGCCTCATCTGCAATGTTCATCAACTCGATGTATTCCGTAATCTCGGACTCCCCAGCCGGATGATAAAAAAGCTCGGAGATGACGAGATTGTCGGCCGAAGCAGGAAGAGCGGTTACGAAGACGGCCTCGCTCAGAGCGCTCCAATCATTGTCGTCAAAACTTCTGGTCAGAACCGTTGTGGGACCATTGATTGTTATCGCATCACCCGGTGAATTGAGAGCAGTGACATCCAGCTGAAAATCCATCCCCATGTCCGAGCTTGCGAAACTGCCGTTGTGAACCTCGATCGCAATCACATTGATTCCTTCCACAAAAGCTGAGGGCGGAAAATCAAAAACGTCGATATGACCCTCCCTGATATTGCTATCGCTCAGCGCCGAGGTTTCGAAATCAACCGGATCGGCCGGCATGTTGTCGCGTGCAATTTCAATCCCATTCAAATAAACAATCGCACCCCCATCAGACATAATACGCGCCGTGGCTTCAGTAATGAGATTCGCGTTTGTGGCTTCAAATTCTTTTCGGAAATAGACTGTCATATGCCTGTCAGGGTTAATCCACGCCCCCCCGAATGGATGATCGTTCACCGAACCAAATCCCAGTGGTGCATCACCGATAGCCCATGACGAATCGTCATATGCCGGCTCTTTCCACGCGATCCCCTGGTCACTCCCATCATCCAGATAGCTCCAGCCCAAAGCCCCCGCATCAATGAGAGTCTGATCACTTTTAGACCCATTGATCTTAACCGCATTGGGATGAATACCACCGCCGGGAAGACGCGGGTCATTGCCATCGGTGGTATAGTAGATATCTCCGGTCTCATTGGTGATGAGAAGCCCCAAACCCACAGGCACCTTCCCGCCATGCTGACTGAAAACAGGCGGATCAATATCCGGATAAAGTCCTGCATCGCGGAATTGAGCGATACTAATCGGAGTACGATTTGGGAACCAGGTATTGTATTCCCTCGCCAGACCTCGATCAAAATCCTCGAGAGTACGCGGAGTGGAATCAACGTGATCTCCCCATCGCGCGCTCTCGGCTTTCATTGCCAATCTTATTTCCTGCGCCCGGGCGTCCCACTGGGCTGCGCCATTTTCAGGAGTCAGCGCACCATCGTTGAACAGGTGCTTGTATGCCCGATCCGCAAACCGTAAGGCATACTCAGGATTTTCTTTTAGCCACGCATTAACCGAGGTCGGACGATGTTCGGTTCCCGAGCGAGCATGCGTGATGGAATTGATATTCAGATTCCCGGTGCTGAGTCCATTGAACCCTGCACGCTCCGCGTCGTGACAAAAGAACATGTATTTTCCCGGTGGGTTGACACGACGCATCGCACGGACATTGTTCTGATCCCAATCGGTATTTCCGGCATGGAAATTCAGCACAATATAATCAATGAAGCTATCCATATCGAGATACTCTTCCACGGTAGCCAGATCACCAGCCTCAGCCGCGTCGAGCACAGCCCGCCAACTGTCGAGCATGCGGGCATTCACTTCCGCCTGAGTTCCCTTAATGACCTCGATGTTATTTCCTCCCACAATCCGGAAACCCTCCCAATCATCTTCGTCGCCGCCAAAACGCTCCGCAGTCCACTCTTCTTCGATTCGTTCAAAGAGGTGATGCATCCCGAAGTAGAGGCCGTTAAAATAAACGTGCACCTCGTTTTGAAGAGCCTCGGGATAACCCATCGCAAAGCGGGCATCACGAAACCACTGGTCGCGAATATACATCGCATATTGGCGCACCGCCGCTGTCGGATGAACCCAGGAATTACCATTACCTCCCCGCAAAATTATCTGATTGAAAGTCTCGGTCAGAGCATCAGAGCCAAAGAGCGGGAATTGTAGTTTGCCAGCTCCATATTCATTTCGAAAGGCGAGGCGGAAGTTGTGTTTGCCTCGGTTGGGACTACGCGAAGCATTTCCGTTCATCAACATTCCGGCATCCAATTGAATCGGAGAACCATCTTCAAAATCAATCATCTCCACCGAGACCCGACGCTCAGAATTAGGGCCTGAATCCTGCGGATTGACCTGAATCCCGATTTGTTGGTCAAACAGATTGGCGATATCGGTCACAATGGAGATCGTTGGAAGATCACGGAGCGCCTCTTTGAGCTCATCCCGCGTATAAATCGAACCAACAACATCGGGGTCCATTTGAAAATCACCGGGAATGGTATTACCATTTCGCGATCTCCACGGCAGGGGGTACCCAGGTGGTTGAGCGGGTTGGTTGAGCACATCATCAAGAAACAGGTAGGTTTGGGTATCAACATTCGATGGCCGAAAACCGGCATTGAAGGCCACCGCTCGTAAGGCGGTGCTCGTGGTGATATTGACCAAGGCGGAAGGAGGTGTCGTGTCATCGGGAGCAGTGACCAAGGTTCCATTTTCCAGCGTCGGGGTGCTCCCATCGGTCGTATAAACAATAGTCGCGCCGGGTGTCTCACTTTCAATGGTTACGTCGATAGGTGATTCGAAGAATCCGCGATCCACGTCGAAGCTGGTATCACGAACGTAATCAGAAAACTCAATTTCCGCATTTGGAGCTCCAGGAGTGGGAGCGGCCAGATACCCGCCAATAATTCCCCCGGAAAGGTCTCGAGTCTCGGCCGTCAGCATCGGAGCCATCAAGATATCCGAGCTGCCCACATTATCATTTAAAACTTGAATCGCCAAAACATTCTCTCCCCTCCGAAGCTTCCCCGCGAAGTCGAGTGAGAAGCGATCCATCGGATCTCCCTCCCGAACTTCCCGCCGTTCAGTCGCAATGGAATCAAACTCAAGAAGATCAGGGAGATTGGCGGAGGCCACAAGCTCACCATTAAGGTAGGCTGCAAAACCGTCCTCATAGAATAACTCCAATACCATTCCAACCACGGCGCCCGGGTTATCAACATCGAACGGAATCCGAAGATAAGCGCTGCCTGCGATGCCCCGCATTTCCGAATCTGTATTTCCTTCCGCGCCCACAAAATTCGGGAAACTATAGCCATAGCCAATCCCGGTTTGCGCGGTATTCCAGCCTGAGTCATCGAACCCCGATAATTGCCACGAATTTCCGATATCGGACGACGGCACAATCCAAGTCGCTTGAGTCGGCCAGGGGATAAAAGTTTCCGTTTCGGTGGCTGCATTCGTGCCTGTGCCATAGGCCACCCCAAAAAATTGTCGGGGATACTCAGGAGAAAACTGACTCAGCGGGCTACTGCCATCGGTATCGATCAAGGCCAAATACTCGCCACCGGCTGAGAGAGAGAAATTGGTATGAAGCTCCTGCTGAGGATCACGCCGGTCCTTGCTCGAAGCAAAGATGACGAGATAGCCTCCCGCTGGAACTATCACATTAGGCAAAAGCCAACGGGTGGGATCAGAAGCGCTATCTGTTAAGAAAAGATCATCCGTTGAAACCGGAACAACTCCTGAATTGTGCAACTCGATCCAGTCCGATGCGTCGCCATCACTGTCCAGATATGAACCATCATTATCGGCGACAAACTCCGTGATACTAAGCTCCCCGACCGCAATCGCAGGAAAAAGAAGGAAGAATAGGAATATGTCCGCCGCTCGCCGATTAAAAATGAAAGTCATGACTACCATGAGGGGTAGCCCGACTCTCCGCCCATGAGCAAGGGTAAATTCATCTAACCGTTGGCCTTCCCCGGCTTGCTCTTACCAAAGACCGATTCTAATTCGGTCACTTTGGTCAGAACGAGCCGTCCGTTACGCTCACTGGTATTACCCGTCAGCGTGATCGGAGTGCCAACGTGGTAAGCGAGGTTAAAGCCGTGGAAGTCACGGAAGCTGACTTCAATTCGCACTGATGGTTTGCCAGTGACATCGATGTAGAAAACCTTAGCTTCATCCAGATTATCCGACATGCGAAGGCGGCCCTGAACGGTAAGTTTTCCTTTGCCAGTTTTGACCCAACTCTCGAAAGAACGTTCCTGGAATTCGTCAAATTCTCCCCCATCAAGCCCAGGCAGCGGAGCTGAAGAATTGGCGAAAGAATCAGAATCGATCCCGAACTTTTCCAGCAAGGAAAGGTGCAGTCGGCCGAGTTCCTGGTTTTTGGAATAGCGAAGATAGCGTCCAGTCTTGAGCTTCCCACCCCCCTTGCCTGCCAGCACGATGGGAATACGCTGGGCAGTGTGATTGTCGCTGTGGCCCATGCCCGATCCGAAGAGAACAATACTGTGATCCAGCAAGGACCCGTTTTGATCTTTGTAAGACTTCAGCTTGGTCAGGAGATAATCAAATTTCTCCATATGCCACAGGCTGATCTTGAGTAGAGCATCGATATTTTCCCGGCTGAAGTTTCGGAAGAAGTGCGAGAGGTAGTGGTGCTGTTTTTGAATCCCAAGAAAATCGAAAACCATCCGACTATTACTATTCCCCAGCATGTAGCTGATGCAGCGGGTCGAATCGGTCCACAAAGCCATCGCCATGACGTCGAGCATCGCTTCGACCTGCTCGTTGAGATCGCCGGAACTCTCGGGACGTTTGAGACTAGAGAAGTCAACCCCGTTCGGTCCACTGACCGGTGTCATCTTTTTGAGTCGTTGCTCGGTCTCGCGGACCGTCGTAAAATATTCCTCCAAGGTCTCCTGATCTTCACGTCCCGCTTTTCGCTGAAGAGCCTTGGCATCGTCGCGGACCCGGTCGAGCAGACTGGAAATTTCCTGCCGCTGATTCGGGTCGCGCATGGGATTGCGGAAGAGCCGGTCGAAGACCAACTGCGGATCACTCTCGCGCGGAATAGGATCCCCTTTCCCATTATAGGAAATATAACTGCAATCGATCTGATTAGTGAAAAGTCCCTCCGTGGTGAGCTCCAGCGAACGATGCGTAGTGTCGCCTTTGATCTGATCCGCGATGAGCTGATCGACCGATGCGGTCCTCTTGTTCTGGTGGTGACCTGAAAGGAAACGTCGCGTCGAGTTACTGTGCGACGAAAAGCCAAAGTCGCCCATGTTATCGAGAATGAGCAAGTCGTCCTTATGCTTGGCAAAGGGTGCCATCAGCGGTGACATCCGGAAATCGTTCTCCCTTCCTCCTTCGATATTCCATGAAGGAGGATGAACGCCATTCGGTTTGAAGAGAGTGACGAAACGAACCGGAGGCTTCGGCTGGCCCGCGAGATTAGTCGTAGCAGCCTTGGCACTGTTCTCCATCAAGTTGAGAAATGGCAGCGGCACCAAGGCACCAGCGGCTCCCCGCAAAAAGGTCCGGCGCTCGATGTTCCAACTCTTACTCATCGCTCTTATCTCTACCTATAATGATTCTTTCC
>JBDNAG010000149.1:0-19412 GCA_039768565.1 Akkermansiaceae bacterium
AAAAAAATCACCGCTCGCTTTCACGGGGTAGCGAAAGAGAAAGTGGATTTTGAACTTAAAAACGGCAAGAGGGTCTCTTATCCACTGGAACAGCTTTCCAAGGAAAGTCAGTTGCGCATTAGGACCTTGTCAGAGCCCGCCGAAATGATGAAGGAAGGTGATTAAGGCTTCAGGCCGGATCCTGATTTTTTGGCGGATCTTGCTAGTTCTTTGATCAACTTCTGGTGTGCGGGATCGGTCGCGACGTTCTTCTTGGGGTCGCCCTGAAGATCAATAAGGGTGATGTCCTCGAGCTTTCCGGTATGGTCGTTCTTTCGCCATTCGGTATAGCGAAAGCGATTGGTCCGGAGGCTCGTTCCGAGGACTTTTCCGACGCCCTTTTTGTTTTTGAAATATTGGCTGAAGGCGCCTTTTTTCCAGGGTGTTTTTGGATTTTCTAAAACTGGCTTGAGGGAAATGCCGTGAAGGTTTTCTGGAACAGGTAAACTACTGAGTTCACAAAGGGTGGGGAATAGGTCGACCAACTCGGTTAGGGCCTTGGTGCGCTGCCCTTTCTCTTGGTCGGGGGCGGCAATGATGAGAGGCACTTTTGCGGCGACCTCGTAAGTGGTGTGCTTGCACCATTCTCCGTAATCACCGAGGTAGTATCCATGATCTCCCCAAAGAACGATAATGGTATTTTTAGCAAGTCCGGTTTCGTCGAGAGTATTGATCAAGCGTCCGACTTGTGCGTCCATATAGCTCACGGCGGCGCGGTATCCATGGATGAGTTCACGTGTCTGGGCGTCATCCAAAACATTGGCGGACTGGGAGATGTCGGAATAGTTTTTCAGCTCTCCCCAAGTCGAACCATCGTAGGGGAGGCCGTTGATCATCTTGTCTCGGGAGGGAACTTTGATTTTCGAGCGATCATAAAGATCCCAGTATTTGCTCGGTGCATTGAAAGGGAGGTGCGGTTTGGTGAAGCCAACAGCGAGGAAGAATGGCTTCTCGTTGGTGGCGTATTTTTTCAAGCGGGCTACTGCGGCCTTGGCGACGGCACCATCTGAGTAGACGTCATCGCTGACATCCCCGCCGTTCTCGCTGGCAGGTCCATTAGATCGAACCCCGGTTTCTCTCTGAACGCGTGAGGCCTTCTTGTGTGCCGCAATGCCTGCGGGCGAGGCGTATTGCTTACCCAAGCCTCGGCTTGGTTTCTCGGACCAGCCTTGTGGGAAGTCATCATTGGAGGCGTGGTAGATTTTTCCGAGCGAGACAGTTTCATAGCCATAAGCCTTAAAGTGCTGGGGCAGGGAAAGTGCATCCGGATTCATTTGCCGCATGGGGGTTTTAAAGTTCCAGCAACGAGTGGTCTGTGGACGCAGGCCGGTCATGAGGCTGGCTCGCGAAGCTCCGCAAACTGCGACCTGGCAATAGGTGCGTTCAAAGAGGGTGCCACGTGCAGCGAGGGCATCGATATTGGGTGAGTTGATTTCCTTATTTCCAAAGCAATTCAGTTCCGGTCTCAGGTCGTCGACGGCAATGAAGAGGACGTTGGGCTTGGCTTGGGCAAGACCACAAATTACGAGGGCAGTTGCTCCAATCAGGTTTTTGAAATTAAAAATCATCATCATTTTGAATCGGTTTCAGTGGTGTCAAATTCGGCAAGCTTAATGCCCATTTTTTCGGCCCTCTTTTTCCAAAGATCCCGTGCCTTTTGCTGCATGTCTTCAGTGTCATCGACTTCGTCGATAATTTCAATGCCAAGGAGGGTTTCGATGACATCCTCCAAGGTGATGAGGCCGGCGAAGGAGCCAAATTCATCGAGAGTCGCGGCGATGTGGACCTGATCTGCGGTCATGCTGTTGAAGAGATCGGAAAGGTTTTGCGTATTGGGAATGGTATGGAGTGGTCGCGTGAATTTTCCAACAGTGCATCCGGATTGTCCGTCCACTTTTGCCTGAAGAAGATCAAGTTTAAGGACGAACCCACTTACGTGATCAATCGTCTCTTGATAGAGAGGGATTCGTGAAAAGGGCTTATCGGAATGTTCCTCAAGGAATTCGTCGATCGTGCAGGTTTCTGGGAGCGCGAAAACTACGGTCCGGGGAGTCGCCGCGTGCTTTGCCAACATATCACGCAGGCTGAAAAGGTTTTTCATAATGCGGCCCTCATTCGCTTCGATAGCTCCTTCTTTTTCGCCGACATCAGCCATGGCAATAAATTCGGCACGACTGAAGGCACCCTTCTTCTTTCCTTTGGAAATACCACTCGTGATTTTTTCAGTGATCCAGATCAATGGAGACATGACCTTGGTAAGGGTTGTGAGCATAGCTCCGGTAGAAGGTGCCAGTTGCTTCCAAAAAACAGCTCCAAGAGTTTTTGGGATGATCTCCGATAGAATGAGGATGAGAAGAGTCAGCGTTGCTGAGATGATTCCCGTGGTAAGGGGGGCGTCACCGAAGATTTTCATGGCTTGCGCTCCAACTCCGGCGGCACCGACGGTATGGGCGACTGTATTCAGAATAAGGATGGCCGAAAGAGGCCGGTTGATATCTGCAAGGAGACTGTCCCAGGTTTTGGCGTTTTTGGGTTTTTCTTCTTTCTGGCCCGCGATGTAGGGCTGCCTGACGCTCAAAAGAACGGCCTCGAAGACCGAGCACATGAACGAAAAGACAAGTGCAATGAGAAGGTAGGTGACAAGCAAGAAGATATCCACAGAGATGACGAAACTCTAATGATGGAGAAACGGAAGTAAAAATCTCCCAAGGATCTATTTTCCTGGGAGAACGGATGTTTTTACCGCTTTCCCGACTTACGCGAGATAGTCTTGTCTTAGAAGAAAAATTGCCGCCGCATGAAATCACACGGCGGCATTTGATAAATGGGTTCTGAAGCGTCCCTAGATCACACGATCATTTCCACCGTCGATTGGGATTTGAGCTCCGGTGGTAGCGGAGAAGACAGGACCGGCGACAGTGCTGACGAGAGCGGCGACGCCGGGAGAGGTGATCTCGGTGCTGAGGAGGTTTTTCGTCTTATATTCCTGCACTGTCATACCATAGCGCTTAGCAGATTTTTCAAGTGCTTCGTCGGTCCAGATTTCGGTGTCGAAGACGGCATCGGGGTGGAGGACATTGACGCGAACTCCGAAGGGGGCGAGTTCAAGAGCGGCGACTCGGGCAAGTTGGGTGACGCCAGCTTTGGTCACGGAGTAGGCCGAAGCACCTGGTCCGGGAGCCGCGAAATTACGGGAGCCGATGATGATGATACTTGCCTGCTTGTCGCTTTCCTTGAGGGCGGGGATCGCGAACTTGAGGAAGCGTTGGGTCGCGGTCAGGTTGATGCGAAGGTGGAGGTCCCAGCTGTCTTCTTCGGCATCTATATATTCGCCGGATTTGAAGATGCCTGCATTGGCAACGATGATATCTAGGCCTCCGTGAGTGGCGACGGTTTTATCGATAGCAGCTTTGAGGGCGGTGTCGTCAGTGATGTCGCAGACTGCTCCGGTAAGGCGCTCTCCGGTAAGGTTGGTGACAACATTGGGGTTGATGTCCAGGCCGACGACGGTGGCTCCGTCATTACGAAGACGTTCGGCGGTAGCTCGGCCGATTCCTCCGCAGGCTCCGGTGACGATGGCAACTTTATTGGCGTGGATTTGTTCAGACATGAGTTTTCTTTGTTGTGTTTTAGAGTTGGGTGAATTGCTAGTTTTTAAATTGAAATCGACCAGTCAGAGACCCGGGGGGAGTTGCGCTTCGGAGGACATGTCGGCCGTGATGCCGGTGGCTTTATTGACCCAGTAAATTCGCGCATTGGTTTCGCTCCTGGTAACACAAAGAACATCCAGGTCTCGCCGACTTGTTTTTCTATTGTCGGGTTGGAGTCCGAGAATCTTGCGAGGGATGAAAATCTCGGAGTCGCTCTGGGTGGATAAAGGCTCCTTTGAAATGTCCGGCGTAGGAAGGGTCGAGAATCGATTTGGTGACTGGGGTAATAGTCTCCCCAAAAGCGTTTAGCTGGAAAGCGAGAACAATTGAAATGAACAAGTGCATGGGCCAATGATCTTGAGCATTCCCTGAATAAAAGGGGTGAAAGGAGAAGTTTTCGACTAGGCCTGGGTCAGGGCGTTGTTGAAGAAGGCGAGATTTGTAACAGGGTCTTCGTCGTTAAAAATGGCGGAGCCTGAGACGACAAAGTGGGGCTTCATCGCTGCGATCTTGGGAATTGTTGTTTTGTTCACTCCGCCGTCGACGCAGATGAGGAGTTCAGGTTTCCACTTGAGGAGGATCTTGATCTTAGCCTCGATGTCGTCGAGGAAGAGCTCTTTTCCGGAGTAGGGGCCGACGCCGAGAAGTAGGACGTAGTCAATTTGATCGAGATGATTTTGGATGAAACTGGGGGAGGTTCCTGGATTCAGGGAGACGCCGCGGACTATGTCTTCATGCGCGGAAATGCGGGCGAGGGTATCATCAATGTGTGCGGTGTATTCGACTGAGAAAGAGATGAGGTCGGCTCCAGCCTTGGCGAAGGAGTCGATGTGCTGTTTGGGCTTGTTGATAAGGAGGTGGACGTCTTTTAGGAGGTCGGTTTTGAGCCCGGCGACGAAGGGCGAGCCTACGGTGATGTTGGGCCAGATGTTGCCGTCCATGACATCGAAGTGAAGGAGGTTTACGTCGTTTTCCTTGAGTGTCTCAAGTGCAGCGTTTTGGTTGCCCATGTCTGCACTGAGAGTAGCGACGGAGAGTTGTGGGCGGGAACGGATGAGGTCGATTTTTTCGGTGCGGGTCATGGAGAGTAGAGTCTGAAGTTAAAAGTGTTCAGATTGAAGTCTGAAAATTGATGGGGTATTTGGGAAGTTATGGAGGTGCCTAGTTTGGCTAGTGTCTAAGCCACTTCCTCCGGGCATTCGCAGAGATTGAAAACCCCGGGCCTTTGTTGAAAGACCCGGGGTTTTAGATTCGGTGGGCAGGTGGAATCCCCCAAAGGGCAATCCTTCTGCCGCAGCGGTTAGCCGGCGTTATAGATTTCGATAGCCTCGGCAGGCTTGGCGCCGTTGTGGACGACTTCCTTAACTGCTCTCATCATGGCGAGAGGCTTGTCGGACTGGAAGACATTGCGCCCCATGTCGACTCCGGAAGCACCACACTGAATAGCGTTGTAGCAGAGTTCGAGAGCTTCGAGCTCGGGGAGCTTCTTACCACCGGCGATGACGACGGGGACAGGGCAGGCTGCTACGACGTTTTCGAAGCCTTCGGTGTAGTAGGTCTTGACAATAGATGCTCCATTCTCGGCACAGACGCGGGAAGCGAGTCCGAAGTAGCGGGAGTCGCGGGCCATGTCCTTACCGACAGCGGTCACACCCATAACGGGTATACTGTATTTGTTACCGATGTCGACGAGCTTGGAGAAGTTTGCGATGGTGGATGCTTCGGTGTCCGCGTCACCGATAGCGAGCATAGCAGCCATGGCGGAAACGTTCATGCCGATGGCATCGATTTCGGAGATGAGAACGTTGTGGTTCATCTCGGTGAGGATGGTAGTGCCTGAATCGGTGCGGAGGCAGATTGGCTTGGTGTTTTCCGCAGGGATGGAGGTGCGGATCATACCGCGGCAACCCATGAGGCAGTCGGCTTCTTCAGCAAGCGGGGCGATGTTGAGGTCGATGCGCTCAAGACCGGAAGTCGGTCCCATGAGGAAGCCGTGGTCGAAAGCGAGCATAACGGTGCGTCCGGACTTGCGGTTAAAGATGCGGGACATCCGGTTCTTAATTCCCCATGAGGCACTGTTCATGCCTTTGAGGTAGAAAGATGAGGTGTCGGCGGGGGTGTTGAGACCGAAGTTGTCTCCGTCTCTGATGTCGTCTAGGTCAGCCATGGTATTAGTTGATGATAGGTTGGTTTATTGGTTGTAAGAAAGGTCTATTTTAGGGCGCTAGCAAGGCGAATGCGCGCAATGATAGCGTCCTCCATTCGGGTGTCGTATTCGTTGACCTCGATGGCTTTGCCAGTTTTTTGATGAACGATGCGAATATGGGAATCAACTTCGACTCCTTCAAAGAGATTGGCGGTCTCGGCATAGATGGTTTGGATGAAATCGGGGTCGGTCATGGGGATGTTTATTTTTCGAGTTTGTCGATGAGGTAGGTGACCGCGCGCTCTACGAGTGCGTGGTCCTGGGCGGTGACGTCCATTGATTCAACTTCAATGGTGTCGGGAAGTTCTCTCTGCAATGACTCCCAGTAAGCGTCATCAAGGTCGGTGTTGTAAAGTTCACCACCCTCGGCTGAGTAGCTGGAAACGCCCTTGAGAGGCATGAGGAAGAGAGTGTCTTTGGTGGAGTGAAGGAGCTTTTCTCCGATGATCTTGGCGACGCGGCCTTGTTCTTCGGCGTTGAGACGAGGAACGAAAACGTAAGGCGAGTGCCAGGTGATCTGGTGCTCTTCGTATCCGGCGGGGATTTTGTTGGGCTCGTTCACAAGGATGCCGAGGTGCTCGGATCCGCCGGGAACGACGACCTGGGGAAGGCCAAGTTTTCCGGCAACGGTCAGTCGATCGGGGCCACCGGCGCGAAGAACGCCCCAGACTCCATCAGCAATTTCGCCGAGACCATAGTCGAAGACGGCATTGATAATTCCTTCCTTCATCATTTGCTCCATGGCGTCGCCACCTGCTCCGATGGCGTGGAAGGTGATGACTTCATAGCCGGCTTCTTCAAAAAGTTTGATGGCGTGCATCGCACCTTGGGTGAGGACGCCGAGATTCGACATGCCAATGACTCCTTTGGCTTGGCTCTTGGTGATGCATTGCTCGGATTGAGCCATGCCCCAAGCGGCCGCGGCAGCGTTGGCGAGGATCTTGCGGGAAAAGACGTTAAGGCCGAGGATATCGGAGACCGCGAACATCATCGTGATGTCCTTGATTCCGACGAAAGGAGAGGTGTCGCCGGAAGCGGCGGTTGAAAGCATAACTTTCGGAAAGCCATAGGGGAGGGCTTGAAGAATTGGCGCGCAAGTGGAGGTTCCCTGGGTTCCGCCGAGGGAGACGGCAGCGTGAATTTTTTCGGATTCCTGCAGTTCTTTGAGAATCTTGGTAGCACCGGCGACAATGAAGGGATTGGATTGCTCACGGTTCGGTTTCACGAGGAGTTCCTCGAGGTCTCCTCCGCCAGCGGAAATCACTTCTTGTTTGGTGACATCAGCAGAGAGTTCGGAGTCACCAACCAGAGAGAGATCAATCAGAAGAGCCTTGCCTCCAAGGGATTCAATTTCAGACCGCATGAAGTCGGCTTCATCGGCTTTGGTATCGAGGGTGGCAAGAATGGCGACCGTTTTCATCGCGGGAAGAAATACACGATGAATGGGCAATCGTCTTGAAGAAAATGCCATCTTTTTTGAATAAAATCGTCAGAGTGGTGGTGCCGTTTGGAATGGGATTCCCAACCGCAACTAGGCTGCTCTTTGGATTAAGGAGTGGGATTTCCAAGGTTTTACCTTGGGTGGCCGGGGAATATCCTGTCTCTGATGAGGATCCCTAATCAGGATGGTTTGGATTTCCGAAATTTCTATTTTAGTTTTCGTGAAGAGAATGGATTTCTGTTCCATCGGGCCTTTGTTGATCTCATTGGAGAGGATGGAAGATGGAGAGGGAGTGAGGGTCTGCGACCCGGGAGATACGGTCTATGGTCGAAAGCTGATGACTGAAGATCTACTCGTGATGTAGAAGACAGGGGAGCTTCACCAAATTGCTGAATTGGAGGAGGTGACCTATATTCCCTCAAGCGGGCGCTTGGGGCTTCTGTTTCGCATCGATTGGGAGGTCTGGCTGAGAGATTAATGCTTTGCTCTTCTGATTGAGGGAGACGAAGTCGATTGCGGAATTGATCAAGCTTATGCCGGCTTTTTTCCGAGAAGACTCAACAACCTGGTTTGCGCCCGGTGCCAAAAATAATGAGAGACCGTAATACTGCCTAGGCGGATTGCGTGGGGGAAGAATGCTTCGATTTCAAATCCGATAGCGGGAACGATAGGAGCTGGGCGGTTCTTTGAGAATGCGGGAAAATTCACGGGAAAAGTGGGCCTGATCAGCGAAGCCACAATGATGGCTGATTTGGGCAAAGGTCTGGGTCGTCCTGACAATGAGGTGGCAGGCCTCCTGAACGCGGAGGTGGCGAAGGTATTCCTTGGGCGTCATGTTAAAGCAGGCTTTGAATTTTCTAAGAAAACTGCTGAGGGACAGGTTTGCCGCTTTCGCGAGTTCGGTGATGGCAATATTGTCCCGGTAGTGTCGATGGAGGAGTTGCAGGGCGGCGCCAAGCTCTTCGTTTTTACTGAGTGAGGTGGTACCCTGATCGAAGGGACGGGTGATGCCGATGATGCCGCAGATTTCATCGTTGGCATTGCGGAGAGGTTTCTTGGTCGTGGTGGACCAATCGACGAAGCCGCTGCCACGAGGGACAAGTTCGACGCGATTAATGATCGGTTGCCCTGATTCTAAAATTCGATGATCGTCCTTTCGGATATGCTTCAAAATATGTTCCGGGATGAAATCATCATCACGTTTGCCGAGGATGTCAGTGGACTCGAAGATTCCGCAAAGCTTCTCATTGAAGGCGACGTAGCGAAGGTCCCGGTCTTTGACGAAGTAGATGAATCCGGGGAGTTCGTCGAAGATGGTGGCAAGGTGATTTTCAACGCGATTTTTACGGAAGAATTGGTCGTTCTGCATCGCGATTTTTCGGTTTCCTGAACTGCTAGAGCAAAGGTTATCGCAACCCTGCTTCAGACAAAAGGCTTAAGGAGATTGATTGTGCTTCAATCTGCCAATGCGGAGTAACCCATGTTGGTGATGAGTGTCCCTTGATAAGTGGCTCGGATCGGGGTAACGACATCTGCCTCTTGGCATTTTTTTAAAAGTAATCATAGGTGGGATTCGACAACTCTCTATCGCTATCTTAGTCACTGTGATTTCCAGGCCTTGGCGAGGTTTTCAATGGAGAGGCCGGTGTGTTTTTTCCAGAGGCTTTTGTCATAGCGCCCATTGCGAGCAGCATTGTTGATTAGGCTTGCGATATTCTCTTTATAATTCCGGGAAACCCAATCGATGAAGTTTGCTGAAATTCGATAACTGGCATCGTGCTTCATTTTGCGAATTTGAGTGGGAGTGTAGTGCGCACCCTTTGATTCTGGTTCGAAAAGAAACCAACGGATGTAGTCGGCCAATCCTTCCGTGACCCAGCTTGGAGTTCTGCTGGGATTGGGGTTGAGGCGAGGAGCAAGCCAATAGTTCTGCACGACGTGGACCAGTTCATGGACAACGCAGCCTTTGGCCTCTTTCTTGAGCTGGTTTGTAAACCATGTGGCGTTCAGGGTTATAACCGAACCGGTGGCGTATGCGGGGATTCCATTGGGAACGTCGTTTTCAAACTTTAAGGTGACCTTGGCAGGAGCTTCATAAGCTTCGCCGGAAAGCAGGTCGATGATTTTGGGATACCATTCGAGAATGACTGGTGAGAGCTCGGCCTTGATCCATTTTTCGTGTTGTGGAGTGTTAGTGATATCGACAGCAAAGGAGTGCTTTTTGTCCTCCGTGGCAAATCGGATTACCTTTGGGAGAGGTCCCACGGGCAAGTGGTGGAGGTCGGGTCCATTGACCTTGATGATGTCGATTTCGCTGAAGAAGGTTAGACCAAACGGTGACTCTTTTTCGGTCGGCTTAATGTCAAAAGCGAGTTGGCGGTAGAACCCAATTTCACCAGTGAGAGAAGCCGCATGTCGTCCGCCCATGGAGCGGTTTGTGTCCCGGGTATCGATGGTCGCGAGCTTGATCCACTCTTTGCTTCCAAGGTCGGTAGCGTTCGTGGGTGCCTTGTCGGAGCGCGAGGCATAAAGATCATAAACCTGAGGGCCGCGATTTTTGAAGTGGCGGGAGTAGCTAGTGACACGTTTGAGTTCGATGGCTTCTCCCAAATCAACGTGAACCAAACCTCCACCTGACCCCGACTTGAAGAAGAAGTTGGTCCGAGGGTCGTCATCGTTTTTGGGGACCTTGCCATCGTTTATCGCCGCGATGGTGCCACCGTTTGTATCGGCCTTTCCGGAAATGATCTTCCACTTGGCTTGGGCCCCGAGGTCGTTGGTCGCAGGAGCGGGGATGTTCTCAAAGGCAAAGCTGTCTCCAAAGACTTGTTGCTCGGTGGTGATCTGGATCTTAGCAGAAAGAGCACCGGAGAATAGGATGATAAAGGCTACGAGTTTCATTTTTCTGGAGGCCAGCTTTTGGCGGGGTCGAAACTGGATGTTTCATGATCAAGGGCTTTCCACCCAAGAGAAATAGTGTGGCTTATTGTGTGGAAGTCCGAGCTGCTAGCCTCGTTCCCGGAATGAGTGGTCTTAATTATTGATGGAAATCAAGAAGTTCGACGTCGAAGGTCAATTCGCCGGCTGGTTTTCCGGGCCCCGGATAATCTCCATAGGCAAGATTTGCTGGAATCCAGAAGCGCCGCTTTTCGCCTTTGGTCATAAGCTGCAAGCCTTCGCCCCATCCCTGGATGACCTGATCGAGCGGGAATTCGACGGGCTCGCGGCGCTTGTATGAACTATCGAAGATTTTGCCATCCTTGGTTTTCCCCTCGTAGTGAACCTTGACCGTGCTGAGCGAGTTTGGAGTGATGCCTCCCTTGCCGGAGCGAAGGACCTTATGCTTAAGGCCGCTGTATGTTTTTTGGACGCCTGCTGGAAGCGGTTGGGCTGGTGGCGCCTCCTTGACGTTTTGATTGCAGGAAACAAGAGAAAGAGAGACTGACAGAAGGATTGGTGTTACAATTTTCATGGAATAATGATGGGGAAGGCTGCCATTCAGTCGAATGGAATCAAGGCCGGATTAATGATTGGTTTCACGAGAGCCCGGTGCATTCTGGCGATGTGAAACGTTCGATTCTATCTCTTTGCTTGGCGATGTCTTCTATCCTCTTTACCGGGGCGGCTCCTTTAAAAGTCTACATTCTTGCCGGACAGTCAAATATGGAAGGGCATGCCAAGCTGTCGTCGTTCGATCACATTGGGATGGATCCCAAGACTGCCCCGATTTTGAAAGAAATGCGGGGAGAGGGCGGGGAGCCCGTTGAGCTTGATGATGTTTGGATCACCTATCGCACGGGTAAGCAAGAGGATCAGCCGGGAGTCGGCAAACTGACTGCTGGGTTTGGCGCGCGCCGGGTCTCCACAGAGGATGGCGGTAAAATTGGGCCCGAATTCACGTTCGGAATCTACACTCGCAAGCTGGTGAATGAACCCGTTTTGATAATCAAGACAGCCTGGGGTGGTAAGTCGATCAATACTGATTTTCGTCCGCCAAGTGCCGGGGCTTATCTATTTAATGAGAAGCAGCTGGAGAATTACAAAAAGCAGGGAAAGGACCTGGGTAAGATCAAGGCTGATAAAGCCGATGCGACTGGTCGCTACTATCGCATGATGATGGAGCACGTGAAATCAGTCCTTGCTGACCCTGGTAAAGTTCATCCTGGGTATCGTGCTAAGGATGGCTATGAGCTGAGTGGGTTTGTATGGTTTCAGGGGTGGAATGATATGGTGGACAGCGGCACTTATCCCGAGCGCGGGAAGAAGGGTGGGTATGATAAATACAGCGAAGTGATGGCTCATTTCATTCGTGATGTCCGTAAGGGGCTGAAGTCGCCCAATTTGCCGTTTGTGATTGGCGTAATGGGAGCAGGCGGCCCTACCGCAGACTACGAGTCTTCCCGCTATGTAACGACGCACCAAAGTTTCCGTGATGCCATGGCCGCTCCTGCCTCTCTTCCGGAATTTAAGGGGAATGTCATCGCGGTATTGACCGAAAACTACTGGGACCCCGAGCTTGATGCGGTTGATAAGAAGAGAGGGCAGCTTCGGGCCAAAGATAAGGAGCTTAAAAAGGAGGGGCTTTCGAAAAAGGAAATTTCGGACCAACTCAAGGAGATGGAGGAAGAACTCTTCTCGGCTCGTGACCGTGAGTTAACGAAGGGGATTACCAATGCTGATTACCACTACAAGGGCTCCGCCAAAATACTGGCGCAAATTGGAAAAGCCTTTGCTGAAGCAGTGGAAGATCTGAGAAAGAAGTAAGAATCCGGCTGCTGGATTTTAAGGATTCGAGTCCATCGCATTTGAAGATGAACTAACGTTCGAGGCCATCACTTCGTTAATCCTGATTTCGGCAGCTGTGTTCAACGTTAATGCCGCTGTCAAAAGTGCGACAGTAACCTTCATTTTACTATAAAGCTTCTGTTTTTTACAGAGTCAAAGAAGGAATGAGGGATACAAAAAACGGGCTCCGCAATCACGAAGCCCGCTGGAGTTTTTGGAGTCTGGACGCCTTACTTTCCGATCGCGTAGAGGTGGGTTTGTGTGGCGACATAGACGACGCCGTTCGCCACTACCGCGCTGCTGTAAATTGGAGCGGGGAATTCGATGGTAGCGAGTGACTCAAGCTTTTTGCCGGCCTTTAGGATGTGAAGTTCGCCATCTTCGGTTCCCAGCCATACCTTGTCGTCTGCGACGAGAGTGGAACCCCAGATGCGAGATTGAGTTTCGTGGGTCCAATACAGCGCGCCGGTCTTGGCGTCAAAGCAATGAATATCGCCATCATATTCGGCCGCATAGACCATTCCGTCAGCTACGCTGACTGTCGAGATGGAGCGGCCAGTGTCCTTGGAGGTCCACTTGGCTTTTCCGTCGGGGCCAATGCAGGTGATTTGTCCGACTCCGTCTCCGTGCTCGGGATCCTGACCAATGATGGCGTAAACGAGTCCATCGGAAATGACAGTTGTTCCGATCACTTCGCTGGGTCCGGCGTAGGTGGCATACTTGATGGGCTTGCCTTCCTTCTCGCGATACTCTGCGGGGTTGCAGTCGTGTTTCCAGAGTTCCTTAAAGATTCCGAAGCCGTCTTCATCTTTCACAGGATTGGGGTCAAAGGCATACGTGAATCCGTCGCCACCACCCCAGACAATGGCTTCCTTGCCTCCAATTTTTCCATAAGCTGGTGATGACCAGCTGGCGTGAAGGACACGAGTGGAAACTCCGGAGGCCTCTTCGCCGAGGAGTTTGCCGGTCTTCTTGTCGAGACCAACAAGAGCAGGGGAGCTTGGCGCCGGAATATTGGTGTGGGACCAATCAACGCCATTTGAGGTGGCGGTGTACAGGACGTCACCCACGACGACGGGGGAGCAGGAAGAAACGTTGTGGGGGAAGATGCCGAGTTTTTCGCGCATATCGTAAATCCAGATGATGTCGGCATGCTGGTTTGTTACTTCGACGACTTCGTCTTTTAGAGCCATGTATTTGGCTTCGTCTTTAAAGGGGCCATCGTTGCCGTTGGCCATGCCTTCGGTGTCGAGGCAGACAACTTCACCACGGTTGGTGACGAGCCACATGCGATTGCCTTCGACCGCAGGGGAGGAACAAAGTCCGACATATTCCCAGTCGCTTACCTTGCCGGCACCGAGTTTGGGAATGATGAGTTGCCATTCAAAGGAGCCGTCTTTTTCGTCGAAGGCCATGAGCACTCCGCGGTCACCTTTTTGGGCTTCGTTGCGGGGAGACTCGTTGTTGGTTCCAACATAGACTTTCCCGCCGGCGACAATTGTGTTGCCGTAGGCTTGGGAGCCGAGCTTGGCGGCCCACTTGATGTTTTTGGCGTCGTCAAGAACGGCGGCTTCGGTTTCGTCATCCAACTCACCGGGGTTGATGTCGGTGGGGAGATCTTTGGACTCACCAACCATGTTGCGGGTTGGGTCGTTACCCCACATCGGCCAGTCCTTGGCTGCTGCGGAGAGGGTGAGTCCTGATAGGAGGAGGGCAGTGGTGGTTTTCATGGTTCCAATATGTTTAAAAGTAGAGTGCCGATAGTTTATTTGGCGACGTTCAGTTTGATGTTGTCGAGGAAGACCCGCTTTTGGGCCTGGGGTGAGAAGGCAAAAACGCCGGCTGATCCCTTCGGGTGGACCCGCTTAACGGGGACCTTGATCGTCCAGTCCGCTGGCTCGTTCTCGCCTTTCGGCCAAGCCTTGGCCCGGACTTCGCCGGAGCCGTCTTCGTTGGCTTTGACATGAGTCTTCAGGGAATACCAGGTGTTGGCCTTGATCGGGAACTTGACTGATGATTTCACTCGCTCGTGATTGGAGGAAACCTCAAGGATATTCTGGTTGCCGACGAGAGTGATGAGGTAACGCTGGTTGACAAGGCCGACAGTTGATTTGATGCGGCGATTGCCATCGGTCATTACATCGGCGGAGAGAACGTAGTTATTCATCTCGGGATCGCCGAAGAAATTCATGGTCCGCTGGAAGAGGACGTTGTCGAGGCGGTTCGCGATGACCTTCGAGCCATCTTGTTCCAGGATATACCATTTGATGCGCGCACCGAGCCAGGCAAGGGGAGGGAAGTTGACCTTTTCCCCGGCGGGCGATTCTATTTTAAGAGGGACTGATTCGAAATCCTCGGAGTATCCTGATCCAGCGTGAACACGCCCGCGAGTCGTGGTGGCCATGCCCTTATAGGTCACCTTGAGAGCTCCGGCAGAGATTTTGGCATCGGCACCAGCGGAAACCGTTCCAGTCTTGGTGTCGAGGGAGGCATCGACTTCAGCCTTCACCTTGGCGGTGGGAGGAACAAATTTTTGCCAGGTCAATCCATCGGTAATGACAGAGACGCGGCTACCCGTCTTATCGAGCCCCCAAACCTGAAACTCCTGCTTTTGGCCCGGAGCGATGGCGAATTCGGCGGGAATAATTTGAAGTTGGGCGATTGGGCCGGGATCCGGCTTAGTTGTTTTCTCTGGTGTTTTCGAAGTAGTTCTATCAGTTGAGCCGAAGCAGAAGAGTCCGTCGCGAGTGGAAAGATAGATTTTGCCATTTAAGATAGTGGGTGCGGCAAGGCATTTTACGCCAGAACCGTCAGCTGATTTAATGTCGGCGTGGGAAAGGATTTCGGCCTTCTGATCGGAGGGCTTGGTAATGACGAAGGATCCTTCGAACCAAGGGGCGTAGATTTTTCCGTCACCGTAAACTGGGGAAGCGTGGATCTGGTCGGGTGCCTGCTTTTCCTGCCAAAGGGTTTTTCCGGTGGTGGCATCGACAGCAATGAGCTCGCCGGTGAAGTTGGTGGTGTAAACACGGTCCTTGACGAGGATGGGGGAACTGGTGAATCCAATGTGATCATCGTTACGCCAGATTTCGACCTTGGGATCGAGGACGAGTTGCTCGCTTGGATATTCGTTGGGGATCTTGAGGCAAACGAGGCGGCCCTTGGAGGTTGCGTCGATATTTTCTTTTCCGTGCAAGGCGATGAGCTTGTCGTCTCCATAAAGAAGAACCTGGGAATTAACTCCACCTTGCGAAAGCTGAAAGCGCCAGACGGGTTCGCCGGTGCGGGCGTTCACGCAGACGATGTTTCCGCAGCCGGTGCCGGCGTAGAAGACAGCTTGATCGCCAAGTTGGCCGAAGACGGGCATGGAAAAGGAGCTATCGACGGGGCGAACTCCGGGGCTGGAATACCAGACGAGTTCGCCGGAGAGCTTGTCAAAGGCGTAAAAGCGATCGCGAGCGGGGCCGGTGGTTCCCCAGTTGGCGGTCACGCAGTGGAAGATGACGAGGTGTTCGAAAACCGCAGGTGAACCGGTGCGGCCATTGGGGAAGGTGAGGCGGGCGAGTTTTTCGATGAGAGAGATTTCCCAAACCGGCTTACCGTCCGGAGTAAATGCGACGCATCGACCGTTCGAGGTCTGAAGGTAAACGTTTCCCGTTTCAGGGTCGATGACCGGAGATCCTACTCCGTAGCGATTGTAAACAACGTCCGAAATGTAGTCGGAGAAGCGCTTCTCCCAGATTTTCTTACCGGTGTTGGCATCGAGACAAAGGAGGGTCTCTTGAACGTCCTCGGACGGGTCGTCGCCGAATTGGCCATATCCGAAGATATAGAGTTTGCCGTCAGAGATCACGGGAGCGCCCGCTCCATTGAGATCGTATTTCCAGAGCTGTGATTCTGAGCCAGGCTTCCAGGAGTCAGGAAGCCCCTTTTCGTCCGAGGTGCCGTTTTGGTTGGGCCCGCGCCAGTTAAGCCAGCCAGAGACATCGGCCGAGGCTATGGAAGTGGCGGCTAGCAGGCCAAGGGCAAGGGAACGGAATGTCATGGGGATTTTCATACGCGGTAGAAGGCCGAGACTCTCATCTTTTGATGCTGATCCGTCAAGAGGCGGCTGGGAAGAAGGTGGAAAATAGAGGTCAAATCAATTGGAACGGAAAAACGTAAAAAAAAGTGACTTCAAGATGAATTCTATTCTTGCCGTCCCATGAAACGCTCTGGTAGCGTCTCCCTCACATTTCGTAGAAGGGCGTGTTTACATTCCTTTCTAAGATTAGCCCGAAATTTCTGGAATAGCCAAGATTGGCTTTTCCCTCAATTTCAAACAACAAAACATCTGGTCTTTCCATTTCGAATGGAAGGGGTTCCAAATTTTATTCAAGACCGATTGCACATGAAACACACAACAAAATATTTGTTAACCTCGGCCAAAGCCAGTTGTCTGGCTGGATTGCTCTCTCTGGCATCCTCTTCTTTGGCGAACGCCCAACTTGCCGCTAGCGGGACACCGGGTGATCGGGCTGTTTACTCGCTAGGCGCTAGTAAGTTAGGGGTGATTGACGACGTCACGGCTCTCCCTAGTTCGACTCTCACTTGGGATTTTGACAATTCAGCTTCAATTCTCGCTGATAATTCCGATAGCTTCGACCTCGGGGCCGAAGGTGGGGCGGATGAAACTAAGGTTTTCCTAACTGGCGGTCACCACCTTGTGATCTACGGTGGGCGTTGGGATGCGGTGAACGAACGTTCTACTCCTGTTAATTATCTGAAAATTAACGGGGCGGCGGTCCCTTACGGTGTGGCATCAGGCTTCACTCGAGACCTTAACACGAGAGGGACAGTTGTCCGCGGAGGAACGATCGTCAACGTTGCCCAGGGCGATTATCTGGAAGTCGAGTCCCTCCGGACAGACATCTACCAGGTCAATGAGAACCGTCCCATTACGCAGGTCGATGGCGACTTGCAACTGCTTAAGTTGGATGACGCGGGACTCGACTTTCTCCGTCTGAGCCGATCGTCGTCCGCAATCGTCATGCCAGGGTCGAATGAGGGGCCGGCAGCAATTCCCTACCAAGTGCAGGACGAAATCTCCGCTACGAGCTTCGATCATAGTCCTTCTGTGAATCCAGAGCAGATCACCTTGAAAGGTGCTGGTCACTATCTTATTCTCGCCAACACGGGCTTCTCGATTGCACCTAATGGTCAACGGAATGCTATCACACAGACATTGAAGCTTAATGGTGCTGCGATTGATGGTGGTGCGACTCAGGTTTATCTTCGAAATTCAGGTACCGGTGATACACTTGGCGGTTTGAACGCGCAAGGTGCTGTTTCGGTGGGTGTTATTGTTGAGGTAACGACTCCTGGTTCTGTCCTTACCGTTGAGGTCACTCGCGACAATAATAACTCCGCTTCGGCGATCACGGTGGATCACACCCGCACGGGCCTAGCCATTGCCAAGCTTCCTGCTTATGGTGAATTCATCTCTCTGAGCGGAGCCGCTCAGAATGTGAATACTGGTAGTGCAACATCTAGCGACTTTTCGTCCTCTTCTGATGTAAGCAATGCGTCCTTTAGCTACACTTCAGGCACCAGCGTAAATCAGGTCGTGGTGAACAAGTCTGACGATATGCTTTTTCTGTCCTCCTTTTTTGCAGCGACTTCGCAAGTCACACGGGGGGTCGTGCGGCAAGGTTTTAGCACAAGCTCTGGAGGGGCGTTATCCTATGGTGGAAGTAGCTCATACGCTCGGAATCAGGCATTCACAGCAGCGGATGGTGCCCAGGCTGTCGGCAATTGGTCTGGAGCAATTGTTTCTGGTCTCTCGATTGGAGATGGGGTCGAAGTGACTTCGCAGCAAATCGGTATTGGAGGAACGTTAAATGCTGTGCCGTCCGTTCAAGCGCTCAATATTGCCTCGATTTCTATGCCTCCTCCGGTGCCCGTTATCGCAGTTAATAACATTGTTGGCCTGAGCACCGATGAGACGACATACACGATTTTGAACACCGATCTCGGGACTACCGATAGTGACAACGCGCCCGCAGAATTGACTTACACTCTCGACAGCCAGCCCATTGGTGGAGCCATCAAGTTGTCCGGAGTGACGCTAAATAATGGAGACACCTTCACGCAGGAGAACATCGATAATGGTTTGCTTACTATAGAAGTAGGCGCCACGGAAACAGATTCAGGCGGCTTTGACTTCACAGTCAGAGACTTGGGATTAAACGCTGAAAGCGGAAGCTTTGTGATCCGCGTCGCTTTGGCAATCGTGTTGACAGGGGATGCGGTATCGACGGACGAGGACACAGTCGCTACCCAAGCACAGTTGATAGCGGGTGCGGGCCTGCTCTCAAACGACACGGGCTCCAGCCTCACCGTAACCGCTTTTGATTCCACTAGTGCGTTGGGCGCTCCTGTGACTGTCAATTCTGACGGAACGTTCAGCTACGACCCCACAGGTGTCATCCTGTTTCAGGAGACATCCAGTGGAGACAGCAGCGCTGACAGCTTCGATTACACTGTGACTGATATGATCGGTAAAACTGAGACTGCGACCGTTACTCTGACGGTGGCCGGACTCAATGATGCTCCTGAGGCAATGGCTGATGTTCTCAACGATGGGCCGCTTGAAAATGCGGACTCGTTTGTTAGCACTCGTGACCTGACCGCCAACGATGGAAGCTATCGTGATCAGCTGACTGAATTGACTTTTCCTGCTGGAAGCGATTTGCGCCTTCTCCCAGGCAAGGTCGTTTCACAGTCACCAAGTGTTGGGACTCCTCCTGGCAGTGGATTTCCTGAGAATGCCTTCGACGGCAACCTTGGAACCTTTACTCACACTCAAGCGAGCAACAATACCGTCGATCACTCTTGGGAAGTCGACTTTGGCCAAGATGTATCGCTTGAGAGTCTGACGATGACCAACCGACAGGACTGTTGTGGAGAGCGCCTTCGTGACATCACAGTTAGAGTCTTTGACGCTCTTGATGTTGAGATTTTTGACTCCCCTGTTCTCAATCCCGGGAACGCGGAAGGATTTACTGGTAATTCGGGAGGAACTCTTTCTGTCGATTTTGACGGGCCGATTACCGGACGTCGCATTGTAATCACACGTGACACTGACGAGGCTGATCTCAATGCAGGTAATGGCAGTATTCTAACGCTCAGTGAGGTAACCGTGATCGGGAGCGTGTCGGGAAGCTACCCTGTTGATGATCTGCTCCTTAATTATGACGCTGCAAATTCTGCTGGAAGTGGTCGCTGGGAGAATCAGGGCACCAGCGGGGGG
>JBDNAG010000021.1:0-31709 GCA_039768565.1 Akkermansiaceae bacterium
ATGACTTTCAGCGGGGATTACCCTTGCAAGATGTGTCGGCAAATTACCGAAGCCAAGGCTCAGCAGGATGTAAAAAATTGCCCAAAGCCATTTCCCGTCGAGGAACATCCAAACCTTCGACTCACCCTCAATTTCAAACGGGATGACCAAGACAACGATCCTCGTTGGCTCGTCAGACCAACCTCCCCGTCGCCGGGGAAGATGATCCTGTCCTACTCATGAAGAGGACCATAATCACAGATCAGCGCCCATCATGGATTGCTCAAATCTTGTTGGGATCCTCCCGCTTTTTCAAGCATGCTGCATGGCGAACCAAAATGCCGCAAACCATACCCATGCGGACAGCAAGCATGGCCATGATAGAATCCATCGCCATGATGAAAGACATGGGTTTGCGCGCTTTGTGGCTGAGTTTCGACCAACCACAAAAGATCGAATCGTCCTCAACTCAATCACAGTCTTTCCTGAAAACGAGTCTCCGCAATGGCGGCTACGCCGCAGCTATCGGCATCACTTCTCAGAATGTTTCGCACTTGGCCTCGACGCCACCGGTGATTTTGACGTCAACGGAGAACATCCACTTTACCTCACCAGCATATCCTTCGTAAATAATCGCTCTTCTTTTACAGTTTGTGCCGTAACCGGACTGACAGAAGCTTCACCGGATTTCACCTGACAGACCCTCTTTTCGCTGTGTTTCTAAAGACCACAAAAAACGGCCCATCGCATAAACGAAGGGCCGTCCTGTCTTAAAACCTTATCGAACTAGCCGAAAATCGAAGTGATCGGCTTGCCAAGCTCAGCATCAGCACCCCCCAAACGGAACGGACGCCCACTTGGAGAACTGACAACCTGAGCGTGGTCAATCCCGAGAGCATGACCGATCGTAGCATTGAAGTCCTGAATCGTGACAGCATCTTTGGCGACTCGAGCACCGTTCTTATCGGACTCACCATACTTTTGACCACCTGCGATTCCGCCTCCAGCCATAACAGCTGAGAAACAGGCCGGGTGGTGATCTCGTCCGGAGTTGTGCTCTTCCACGATCCTCGGCGTCCGGCCAAACTCGGTTGCGATAACAACGAGGGTCGATTCAAGAAGGCCGCGCTTGTCGAGATCACTCACGAGTGTTGAGAAAGCCTGATCAAGAGTTTTCGCCCGGTTTTCAACGTTGGTGAAGTTGTCGTAGTGCGTATCCCAACCACCGTGGGAAACTTCCACGAAGCGAACCCCGGACTCGACAAGACGTCGGGCAAGGAGACATCCCTGTCCGAAGCGATTCTTACCGTATGCATTTTGAACATTACCGGGCTCCTTGTTGATATCGAAAGCGGCGAGGTCCTTGCTTTCCATAAGCTTCACAGCTTCCTCGTAAAGACTATCATACGCTTTCACGGCAGGAGTTTGGTAGCTCTCCTCAAAGGTCTTGTTAAGAGCGTCTGCGATGGCGAGGCGCTTCTTAAAGTCCTCTTCGCTCACCGAACCCGCGCGGGTTGAGTTTTTCAAACCTTCATCAGGACGACCGAGTGGCACGCCTCCGAATTCAGCACCAAAGAAGCCTGGTGAAGAAACTGCAGGACTAGTATTAGCAGTCACAAAACCCGGGAGGGTTGTGTTTTTGCGGCCCTTCTGACGAACAACCCATGCACCAATCGCCGGGTGTACGATGGTTCCACGAGGAGAGTAACTCCGGTGAAGCAGATACTGACCCTGACTGTGAGCCCCCTGCTTCGAAGTCATCGAGTTGATGACGCACATCTTATTTCCAATCTTGGCGCTCTCGGGGAGATACTGGGAAATCTGAAAATCGCCGGAGGTATTGATCGACTCGACTGGTCCCTGGATTTCTTTATTTCCGGGCTTGGTATCAAAGGTATCGAGATGGCTCATACCACCTCCCATATTAAGGAAAATGACGTGCTCAGCTTTCGCGCCACCCACGTGCGTTTGGCCGAAGGCAGAACCGGCAAGGCCGGCTCCGAGCATTGGCGCGAGGCTCACTCCGAGGTAGCTGCGCGCAGCGTTAATCATGAACTGGCGGCGGCCAAGCTCATCAGCTTTGGTAAAAGGACTGTTATCCATTGTTTTAGTAGGGTTCGGTTTTAGTGAATCTTTGATGTTACTGAACGAACATGAATTCGTGGGTTTGGACGAGAGCAGCAACGAGGTTCTCATAACTCTCCTTACTTCCATCGATGACGTCACGCATGAGCATGTTCATCTCCGACTCACTCGGCGGGCGGCTTAAAATGGCGTAGTAAATGTAGCGAGCCTTGTCGGCTTCCGTAGTGCCTTTCTTGAGAGCGTCGTAAACCGAGGCGCCCTTGTTGGCGACCACCATCTTCTCGACGTGACCGTTCATGATTTCAAGGATCTGGGCAACGTTGGCTTCCTTGGTCGAAGATTCGATCAGTTCGCGATCAGACTGACCAAACTCACGAAGGAAGTGGCCTGCCGGAGCTGGAGCCGAAAGCTCCGAAGCACGGGCAATACCCTTAGCCGGTCCCGGACGTGACTTTGCAGCCATCATCATCATGTCTTTGGACGCCGAAGAACCTCCGCTGGACTTGATTTCCTCAAGCAAAGCCTCGGCATATTCGCGATACTTTGCGGGATCTTTGATTGCCACTATTTCTTTCGCAAGATCCGACATGGTTTTCTTACCAACGAGGATCGGCTTGTTATTGTAGTAGATATTGTTGCTAAACTTACGCTTGGAGAGGCCGTCCGGTTTCTCGGCAACGAGGGTCACAAGGGAGTCCCACATTTGCTCCGCGCTCATCCGCTCAAGTTGACGACCATTGAAGGCCTGAGGCACCCCAGCTTCAAAAGCTTTGGGGTTGGCCGCAAACTGGAAGGTTTTAGTCAGGAAGAGAACATTTTGGAAGGCCTTGAGATCGTAGTCCAAATCAACCATGAGGCGAGTCAGGTAGCTCGTCAGAGCAGGAGAAGCTGTCTTCTCAGGCTTCACATAAACATCAACCGGGTAAGTCAATGGGCTGCCCATGACACGCTCCCACATGCGATTCACAGCAATGTAGTCAAAGTTGGGATTATCCTTGGTCATCCAATCAGCGAATTCAACGCGGGATTTCCCGCTGTCGCGACGGTCAGAAGAACGAATTTTCTTACCAAAGTGAGTTCGTCCCCCAACCATTTCGCCGGGATCTCCATCCTTATATTGGTAGTCGCTGGGAAGCTTGATACGCCCAGCGCCCTGATCGGCGATCGTACCGTAGTGCACATTGTCACGAAGCCAATAGAAGACACGACCAATGTCAGAGCGACGGAATCCATCTTTATAGTCCTTGTCGTTATAGCTCCGCATTGCCTTATTCCAGACACCTTCATTGATCTCGCGCTGACCGTGGGTGAAGGCTGCGAGTTCATAAAAATCCATACGTTCCCACTTGTTTGTTGGGCTGTCGTGGCACTGTGCACACTCGAGGCGCTCACCGGTAAAAATCTGCATCGTGATCGCGAGATTGTCCAAAGGCATTCCCTTGTCGCGAATATAGTAGCCAACGGCACCGTTCCCGTCTTCCCAGGCGATCCCCTTTGCAGAGACCAGACTGTGTGCAAAATCATCCCATGGAGTATTCTGTGCAACCGACTGCTGAATGAAATTCATGTAGGGTGCGGCATAAGACTCTGCTCCATTACGATCATTATCCTTGGCCCGGAGAAGATCGAAGGTGTAGTTCTGCATGTGGCTGCGATAGCCATCACTTTGCAGGAGATACTGGGTCAGCATTTCCCGCTTTGCCGGATCGTCAATCTCGAGAAAACTTGAAGCTTCCTCCAGAGTTGGGATCCGACCGGCCGCGACCAAAAAACTACGGCGAAGGAAGGCGGGATCATCCACAACCTTGGGAACAGACAATTTTTTGCGGCGGAAAATCTCGGCGACATACTTGTCGACGTTGTAGGCAGCTTTCTTGAGCGCGGCAGCCGATTTCAGATCCTTCGTCGACTGAGCTACCAGCGGTGCGGTAAAGCCACCGAGAAGGAGAGCACAAAGAAATTTCATCTTCATCATAATGGGAACGTGTTGGTTAAAGGTTTTATTAGCAAATTTGTTTGAAAACGTAGGAAAGATTCAGGGGGGTGTCAAATCAGGATATTCCGACGAGCAAGATATCTCGACACTTCAATTTCAAAGAGAAAACGCCCCTTGAATCCCCTCAAAATACCAAAGCCACCCTTTCCAGCCCCCGAAAACCCAGACGATCGCCCCCAAAGCCAGAAATGGGCCATAAGGAAGGGGCTTCCCAAATCCCACCCGCGCCACCAAAGCAGCTGTAATCGCAAAGAGACAACTCGAGAAAATGACGAAAATCACGGCGGGCCACCCCAGAAACGCCCCGATCATGGCCAGAAGATGGGGATCTCCCATCCCCATAGCCTCCCTTGGAATGACTACTTTGGTCGCCTTTCCTTCTAGAGATTTTAAATCCGCAATCTTCCAAGTCCGGCCATCGATTTCCAAATCGTCAGCCCGAATCCTCAACTGCTTGGCTGGCTCGCGTTTTCCGTCCACTTTAAATCCATGCCCTTCAATCAACAATTGGTCCGAGGTCCTGTAGAACAAGTCGTCCCAGCAATAAGCTTCGCCATCGATCAAAAAGTGAAGCTGCTCGCTGCTCTCATGACCTTCCTGTAGTTTCCAAAGCGCAGCTTCCTTGAAGTCCAATTTCAATCGGCCAAAGATGACTTTCCCCATTAAAACGACGATCAATAGCGATCCGAACCCTGTGACCCAGCCAATCGCAGAAGCTTTCAAACCAACCCAACCACTCTCACTGATCCAGTCAAACTCCTGGCCCGGAAGATCCAGCAGATTGGGAACAAAAAAACTTCCTCCCAGCGCGATGACCGAACCAGCAGTAGTCCACGTAGTTGGGATAAGCTGATGTTCGGCATCAATAAATGTCACAGTTACAAGAATGGTGAATAAGACGAGCGCAAGAATTGCGCTCACCATCGGAAAAGTTAGCCAAGCCGCCAAATAAAGAGCGCCGGTAAGAACTTCGACCAAAAGGTATCTGACTGCGATGGGAGCCTGACAACTTCGGCAGCGCCCGCGCTGAATCAGCCAAGTAATGACAGGGAGATTTTGCCAGGCAGGAAGACTTGTTTTACAATACGGACAAAATGACCTCTTGGGCTCATTCACCGAAAGGCCCCGTGGGAGACGGTGAATCGCAACATTCAAAAACGATCCCACGCAGAGACCCATGAAGAGGATATTCCATCCCATGATCGAGCTATACCAAATTTCCGTCACTAAACGATGCTAAGCCTAAATCCCCTCCCGATCAAGCTCATGGCTATTTTAGACTTTTTTGTATTTCAAACCTGTCACACGTCTTCATCTTGGGGCATCCTCTCTGCCACTAAGGCGATGAATACTCCTCCCAGCATTTTCAACGATGTCCTCGGCCCGGTGATGCGTGGCCCCAGCAGTTCTCACAGTGCCGCCGCCAACCGGATCGGCCGGCTGATGAGGGCTCTCGCCGACGAACAAATCTCCCGACTGGTCGTGCGCTATGATCCCAACGGTTCACTCGTCACAACTCACAAGGAACAAGGCAGCGACCTCGGACTATATGGAGGTATCCTTGGCTGGACTCCTGATGACCCGCGCCTCCCGACGTACGAGCAAGCGCTGAAGGATCAGGGGATCGAAGTTAACCTCCACTACGAAAGTTACAACGCACCCCACCCTAACTTTTACCGACTCGAGGCACACGGCGCCTCAGGAGCAATCTATCGACTCGACGCTATCTCGACCGGTGGAGGCATGATCGAAACGGTCGCCATTGACGGTATTCCATTCAATTCGGCCGGCGATTACCATCACGTTATTCTATGGACCAAAGACATACCTAGAATCAATTCGGACATTTTTGCGGAGGTTGTCTCAACCCATCAATCAGCAGAAGGCGAGCACCTTTTGAATCTCAGTCTTCGCGAAGAGCCTGATCAAGGCATACTTCAAGCGCTCGCAAATCAATTCGAAGCGACCCGCGTTCGCCATCTTCCCGCTGTCCTTCCCGTTCTCGCCCGCAAAGAAATACAGGTCCCATTTTTACGCGCTGGCGAAATGTTGGAAGCGGCAAATGCAGAAGGGGTTCCACTTTGGAAAATGGCCCTGCGTTACGAAGCTGAGCGCGGCGGCATTCCCGAGGAGCAAGTCATGGCGCAAATAGATCACATCCGGGGGATCATGGAGGCCGCCATCGAGACCGGTCTCTCTGGAACTTCTTACGATGATCGCATCCTCCCCTCGCAGTCGCCGGGCTTTCAGACTGCCGAAAAAGAAGGCCGGCTAATTCAAGCCGAAATCCCCAATGCCATCATTCGTTCTGTCACTGCCATTATGGAGGTCAAATCATCGATGGGAGTCATCGTAGCTGCTCCAACGGCAGGCTCTTGCGGAGCAATGCCCGGCGCCGTTCTCGCCGTCGCCAACACCCTTGGGAAATCAAACGAAGAGAAGTGCCAAGCCCTCTTGCTGGCAGGATTGATTGGCGTATTCATCACCCTTGATGCCACTTTTGCCGCCGAAGAAGGAGGATGCATGGCAGAATGTGGCTCCGGTTCAGCAATGGCAGCTGCAGCCATAACTTCGATGGGCGGAGGCACAAATGATCAACAAATGGCGGCAGCATCACTAGCGCTTCAAAACTCATTTGGTATGATCTGCGACCCGATCGCAAACCGTGTCGAGGCACCCTGCCTCGGCAAAAACGTCATGGCCGCAACCAACGCTCTGTCCTGCACCAACATGTCACTCGCAGGTTATAATCACCTCATTCCATTCGACGAGGTTGTTGTAGCCATGAATAAAGTCGCCCATCAGATTCCTAGAGAGCTACGCTGCACCAACCTAGGTGGACTCTCCATCACTCCGACAGCTCACAGCATCGCCGAAAAACTGGCAGGAAATGCAAGCTGCGGATGCGAAGGCAAAGTAAACTGCTAAAAAATAAATAGTAGCAGAATTCTGACTTCACCGCCTTTTGAGCACGAAATCCCTCTGCCTGATTTTCTTTTACCTAGGCCAACCCTCACAAGAAATCTACTGGTAAAACGCCTTGAGCATCCAGTAGCAGAACGGCCCGGTGACCGACACGTAGAGCCAAAGCGGGAAAGTCTTCTTGGCCAACTTGCGGTGTTTCTCAAAATCCCGGGTCCATCCATGCACAAAAGTCATTAGAATCATCGGAAAGCTCACCGCGGCCGCAATGATGTGGGAGAATAAAACGCTAAGATACAAAATCCTGAGGCTTCCAAATTTCACGAGTTCGCCCTCACTCAGCTCTCCGTTTCCGTCAGCATCCCCAAACTTGGTCTCGAAAGTGGTGAAGTGATAAATGACATAAAACACGAGAAAGATCGATGACAGGAGTAGCGCAGTCGTCATCAAGCGTTGATGAAGTTTGAGCCTCTTCTTTACGATCGCTAATATTCCACCCAACAAACATGCCGCAACGAGCGTGTTGATGAAAGCGATCACTCCGGGAAGTGATTTGATGAAATTATAAACAGCCGCATTTTCAGGAGGAATATCCAGTTTATAAGGAGCTCTCATTAGAGCTACCAGCAGCAGCACTACCGCGGTGACGACCCAAACAACGACCTTCAGCTTCCGCGCCTTTTCAACCTGGACAGGTTGCTCCAAAATACTCGATTCACTCATGACTCGGGTCCGCTCTCTCTTGATTCCGCTTGTTTCCTAACATCTACAAGAGCTTCCTTAATCTCACTCCGCAGTTGATCCAAAGGTAAACCCTCGTCCCACTTGTGGACCAAGGTGTTTCCTCGATAAAGTTGATAACCCATGTCGTGGGCCCAACGCCCTTTTTGGGCAATATGGATCGGGTCAGTCCGCTCAAGAATGGTCGTGAAATACATCTCCTCGGTCATAAACTCCCACAGCTTCTCCCGCTCGGCCCGGAGGAACCACCAGTTTTTCTCTTTCAGCTTCAAGCCGTCACGAACGCTCGACAGAAGTTCTTGCGTATCGTTTTCGGGATCAACCGAAAAACAGACCACCAAAAACTCATCTTCCCCTTTGAACTCGTTATAAATGTCAACCAAGGACGACTGATTCCTTTTGGCACACTCTGGGCAGGACGCATAGAATTGTGCGGCCAACCAGACCTTGTCCGTCAAATCGGAAATCTTAACAGTTTCACCATCCTGTCGCTGCAAAACGAAGTCAGATTCCAAAACAGTCAAATCCCCCACATCTTTTTTACCAATACCAGTTGCGGGAAGCTCATTTTCCTTTTTCACCTTTTTGAGTCCAACCAGAAAGATGGACATCCCAAGAACGAGTATGCAAATCGCTGCAACGCCCACATAGATGAAAACAATTTTTTTCTTATCGGTCATTCCTGTCCTTTCTCTTCAGGGTTTTCGTAAAGGTAGTTGATCGAATCGATCAAAATTTCGCGAAGCTTGGGCGTCGTCATTGGGAGTGGATTCAGATCCCCCTCCGCCGACTCTTTCTTGGCCTCCTCAAACTTTCTTTCCATCTCCGCCACTGTTTCGAAATCCCAACCTTCGGTCACGCCGGGAATACCACGAATGAACATGTTTTGATCCAGAAGGACGAGACGGGTATCATAATCAAAAACACCATCTTCTTCGGTCGGAACCCGGTTGAACCTCATTTTGGTTTTCGTGAAAGACCGTAGCGAAGTCTTGGCATCCTCGTCTGCGACGACTCGCAATACCTCGGGTTCTTCTCCATACTCCGCGAGAACTCCGGACATTTCCTCCGGATTAGAATTATCCCCGTCGAGGACGAAAACAAGAATTGTGGGTTTTTGCGAAGCATCCTTGAAAGCATCCATAACCTCACGAAGAGCATCGAGGGAAGGCTGGGATCCCGGATTGGGAGTCTTAGGGAGAGTTAGAACCAAGGTCACATTTCCCTGTAATTCCTGCAAATTGCGTTCTTTTCCGTCAGCCGTCAAAAGCTCTACCTCGGGCTCGGTGATCCGTGTTTCAAAGCTTGGCCGCCTACTATCCGAGGTCTTTTCCTGATATCGCTTGTAAGCGAAGGTCAAGGTCACTCCGCTCAAAATCATAAATATCACGAGCTTAATCGCGGTTGCTCGTAACTTTTTGGGGTCCCGGTCGGCGGGCTCTAACTGGCTAACGTCCACTTCGGGCGAAAGCTAGCCTATGTCCACACAAAGGCAAGACCGACCAACACCAGAGGCAGGTAAAGTAAAGTTCCAAGGAAAGCCTTCCGCATAGGAGCACGCTCTCCTGAGGCTCGATAGGTCAAAATCGGACGCATCAAATAGAGAACGAGAGCGGTGTGAACAACGGCCACCCACCATGGAAAGAGGGCCGTAGCCGCCCCTGATATAACAAGCGCCATCAGGCAGATTGAGAAACCAACAAATAAAATTGAGGTCGTGCGCCCTGAAACATCGCCATTCGACCACATTTGATAACCAGCCTCCTCATAATCCTCACGGCAAAGCCAGCTGATCGCGACAAAGTGGGGCAGTTGCCAAAAGAACAGGAGCCAGAAGAGAAACCAGCCACCCCATGCCAACCAGTCCCCTCCCGCGCCGACCCAGCCGATCAACGGCGGTATTGCGCCAGGAATCGCGCCCACCAGGGTATTAGTGGAGTGCCACTTCTTCATTGGAGTGTAGACAAAGACATAGATCGCGATCGTCGCTGCGGCCAAAATAGCGGCCTCGGCATTTACCTTCGCCGCCAGATGAATCACACCGAATGCCGCAAGCCCCCAACCGATGCCAAAAGCCTTCATCACGCTCATCCGCCGAGACGGAAGCGGGCGGTCCGAAGTTCTCTTCATCCTAGCGTCGTCCTCGATCTCCATTAATTGGTTAAAAGCTGCCGAGCCAAAGGCTGATGCCGCCGTCCCAATTAAGGTGTGGAGAAGAAGCCACCACCTATCAGCCATTCCACCCACCCCTTTAGTGGCCAAAAAGAAGCCAAAAATTGTTGTAATCAGAACAAAAGTATTGAGGCGCAATTTCGTAAGAACTTGCAAATCCTTGGCGAGACTCGGGGTCTCTGGTTTGGCATCGATCGCTGGCAACGGGTAGAGTCTGGACCCGTCCAACCATTCCCGCAATCCCGAGAATGCCAGAATTGTCATTTTTCCTTTTCGACAGCCCCTCCATTCACAAGACTCATCCACACATGAGCGAAAAAGACCAATACCAGCGCGAACTGGATGTCATCGAAGAGGTGAAGGACAAGGGGGCGCTTGGAAAATTCTTCGGATACGCCAAAATTTCCGGCCCCGGCTGGCTGCAAGGAGCCATTACTTTGGGTGGAGGATCCCTGGCTGGAGCCCTTTATCTGGGAGTCGTAGCTGGAAATGATCTTCTCTGGGTTCAACCGCTTGCCATGATTTGCGGCATTATCATGCTCGCGGCCATTGCTTACGTGACCCTTTCCACCGAGCAACGCCCGCTCCAAATGATCAACCAGCACCTCAACCCGCTCCTCGGCTGGTCCTGGCTCGTTGCCACCATCATGGCCAACATTGTCTGGACAATGCCACAATTCTCGCTTGGCTCGGCCGCGCTTCAACAAAACCTATTCGGCATGGAGGCCGGATCAGATGCTGAAAAGAACAGTCAATGGCCCATCATCGCCGTTCTTTTCTCGATTGGACTTTATGTAAACTACCTTTACCAAGCTGGCGGTGGCGGTGCGAAACTCTTCGACCGGATCATCAAAATCATGGTCGGCTTGATCGTCCTCTCATTCTTCGCAGTGGTCATCACCCTCTTTAGCTCGGGAGCCGTCAGTTTTGGCTCAATTCTGGGAGGCTTCTTCCCTGACTTCTCTCTTCTCAACTCCAGCTCGGCAACTTTTGCACCTGAAATTAAGGATTCCCTCCACAGTGAATTCTGGGAGAAGGAAATCGTCTCCACACAGAAATCGAAAATCTTCGCAGCCTTTGGCACCGCCGTGGGCATCAACATGACCTTCCTCCTCCCCTACACCCTTCTCAAGAAGAAGTGGGGTTCGAAGCATCGCGGACTCTCGATCACCGATCTCTCGATTGGACTCTTCATTCCATTCTTTCTCGCCACAGCTTGCGTCGTCATCGCATCTGCCTCGGCCTTCCACGGAAAGACCGAAGACATCAAAAATCCTGCGGTGACCTACAAAACACTCGCGAAAATTGCCCCCGTCAAAGCGCTCGTGAAAGACCTTCCCAACAAAACCATGGAAGAACAGAAGACCTGGAATGAAACCATTGCCAACGCCGAGGTACTGAAACCCTCCGACTTCAAACTCGCCGGCATGCTTCACTCTCGTGATGCCGGAGCGCTCGCCGTCACTCTTGAGCCATTCGCCGGAAAAGTTGTGAGTCAAAAAGTCTTTGGCTTTGGAGTTCTTGGGATGGCGGTTTCTACCATCATCATTCTGATGCTCATCAACGGACTGGCCTTCCAGGAGCTCTTTTCAAATGCCCTCGGGAAACAAAAAGCATACTTCCTCGGCTGCGGAATCTCCGGCCTCTCTGGCTGCCTTTTCCCCTTCTTCTGGAGCGGGCAAAGCAAAGCGGCTCTCGCCATTCCAACCTCCGTCATTGGGGGGTCACTCATTCCAATTGCATACTTCACCTTCTTTCTTCTCATGAACTCAAAGAAGGTTCTCGGAGACAAACGTCCTGAAGGCACCGCTCGAATCATCTGGAATTCACTCATGATTTTCGCCACCACAGTTGCAACAGTGGGCACCTGGTGGGCCACCTCCGGCAAAAAACTTGTCATCGGTGAAGGTGAGGACGCGACAAGCATTCCGCTCGGGGTCATTGGAATGGTCTTCCTGGCCATCCTCTTCATCGTCGGAACCGCCTCCTTCCTTATTAAGGAAAAGCGAGAGGAATCCTAATATCCTCACTGTCCTTAAATCCGGCCCTTTAGGAACCTCCGAATCATGATTCAGAGGTCGGACACCGCATGACTAAATCTTCGTAGAATCAGTGTAGCCATTTCATGGAACGACACCCGTTACGCCAAGTTTTCCTGATCTCTTCTAATTCTCGCATCTCTCACCGCATTACCTTTTCGGATGCTTACCGACACCAATCCATACCAAGCTCCACAAGAGGACGCGGAGGAAAGTGTCGCGCAAAAGTTTGAGAGGTGGTCGAACCCCAGGCTGGTCGCCCTCTTTTTTCTTCCGGCCTTCATTTTGGCGTTGTCCCTGATCACAAGTCGGGCCACCCAAAATCTCATCATAAGTGGGGTGGTAATCTCCCTCATTACGAGTATCGGAGTTGCCGCCTTCAGCGCACATATTCACACCGTCCGGCAAAAAGCTCATTGGGGAACCTTTGCTCTTTTCACTTTCGTTTATCTTCTCGCCCAAACCTTCGCGCTTCTGCTCTGCACCGCCACCCTTTGGGTAATCGTCACCCGGTTTTAGGCGGACCAATTTCGACATCACATCATTTACGGGGTTTTTCATTGGCCGAAATGCCCCTCCACCGCTTCATTGAAAGCATGACTGACGGTTATGAAATGCCACGCTCCGCCCACGACGAACTCGACGGGATCGTTTACCTTCCCCGGCTCTGCGACAAAGTCCGCAAACACCATGCCGGAACTCTTCACCCCGAATTCCACACCAACCTCGGTCTCGGCATGGACCTCTGGACCTGCCAATTCCTAGGCGTTGATTACAATGACCTCAAAGCCCAAATCATCGCGGGTGCCACCGACGAAGACGCCCTCACCTGGGCTCGCGAAAATGGCATCACCCGTCCTGATTACGAAAAAGCCTGGTTTCAGGCCTACATGAAAACCCGCGGCTTCCGCGACGACCTCAGCGAACGCCTCGCCGAACGAAAAAAAGAAGATCCCCGCACCGATCGCGATGATATCCTGAGCTTCATGGATTATATTGAAGTCGACGAAGGCCGTGGTCTTTAAAATCCTCATTTCAATTTTAACGCAATGATGCCCCTCCTCCTGAGCCTCGCCGCCTGCGTGCTCGCTTCCACCGGTTGTAAAGAACCACCCCGGAAAGCGATCGTGATTGGGCGCTTTGGTCAGGATCAAATGGGCGAAGCCAATTTACCTCACGGTGTTAAGACCTATCAACTGCAAAGCGGACATGGCTACTCAGAAGCGCTGATTTGCGAGGTTGAGAACGGAAAATTCACGGAACTGGCGACCCATGAGCTCAAAAGTTCCGAGAGCTTTGACACCCTCCTCACGTTTAGTCTCGTCCCGTTCAACGGGTCACCAAACTGGATGGCCTGGTGCGATCAATCAGGCGCCAGACAGATCCCTTTTCTTCAGGAAAAACTCCCGGAAAATTGGTAACTCACGAATGCGTCCAGAGAGCAGATCATGAATTGGGATGATCCGGAAATTCTCATCGACACTATAATTTTCAAAAAGAAGGATGCCCGCTCGCCCAACGCGGTAGAGGATGATCTTCAAACACTTTTCGCTGATACTCTGGAATCGCTGGCCAAGGCCACCGGGACAGCCAAAGATCACAAGGTAATCACTTTGATCATCCGGCGCTAAATTTCAGAATCAGCACACAAACCTCAATCACTCCACAGAAACATGACCGACTTTCACTACCAGGATCCCTTCCCTCTCGGGGCCGATCCCACCGAATATGAAAAAATCACCTCTGACTTCGTCACCACTGAAACGATTGGTGACCGCGAAATTCTCAAGGTTGATCCGCAAGCTCTCACCATACTTGCCAACGAGGCCATTAAAGCTGTCTCCTTCAAACTCCGCACCTCTCACCTCAAACAAGTCGCCTCAATCCTCGATGATCCCGAGGCCACCGAGAACGACCGCATGGTCGCCTTAATGCTTCTCAAGAATGCCGAGATCGCAGCTCGAGGAATCCTTCCCGGCTGTCAGGACACTGGCACCGCCATTGTAATGGGTAAAAAGGGTGAGGCAGTCTGGACCAATTCGGACGACTCTGAATCCCTTTCCGCCGGCATTCACAAAACTTATCAGGAAGAGAATCTCCGCTACTCGCAAGTATCACCACTGAGCATGTACGAGGAAACCAATACCAAGACCAATCTTCCGGCTCAAATTGATCTCTATGCCACTCCGGGCTCGGAATACAAATTCCTCTTCATGACCAAGGGTGGAGGCTCCGCCAACAAGTCGTTCCTCTATCAACAAACAAAATCGCTCCTAAATCCGGAAAGCCTCATGGAGTTTTGTATCGAGAAGATGCGCTCCATCGGCACTTCGGCCTGCCCACCATATCACCTGGCCTTTGTTATCGGTGGGACTTCGGCCGAAGCCTGCCTCAAGAACGTCAAGCTCGCCTCGGCCCGCTACCTCGACGAACTCCCCACCACAGGCAACGAACACGGACAAGCCTTCCGCGACATCGAACTCGAGGGCAAGCTCCTCGAAGCCGCCCGGAAAATAGGCATTGGGGCCCAGTTTGGCGGGAAGTATTTCGCACATGACGTCCGCGTCATCCGCCTCCCCCGGCACGGTGCATCCTGCCCGGTTGGACTCGGAGTTTCCTGCTCGGCCGATCGCCAAGCCAAGGCCAAGATCACGAAAGACGGGATCTTCCTTGAGAAACTCGAAGAAAATCCCGGACAATTTATCCCCGATAAATTCCGTGACTGGAAATTCAAAGGTGTGGAAATCGACCTCGACCAAGGAATGGAAAGCTCCCTCGCCACCCTCAGCAAATATCCTGTTACCACTGCCGTTTCCCTGACAGGACACATCATCGTCGCTCGCGACATCGCACACGCGAAGCTGAAAGAAATCCTTGAGACCAAGGGTGATTTTCCGGATTACTTTAAGAAATACCCCGTATACTACGCTGGCCCGGCCAAGACTCCCGAGGGCATGGCATCGGGTTCATTCGGACCAACTACCGCCGGGCGCATGGATCCTTACGTTGACATTTTTCAAGAAAATGGAGCCTCAATGGTCATGTTGGCCAAAGGCAACCGCTCTCAACAAGTCACCGACGCCTGCAACAAGCATGGCGGGTTCTACCTCGGCTCGGCCGGTGGCCCGGCCGCTTTGCTGGCAAAAGAACACATCAAGAGCCAGGAAGTTGTCGATTTCCCCGAACTCGGCATGGAGGCTGTCTGGAAAATTAAAGTGGAAAACTTCCCTGCCTTCATTCTCGTCGATGACAAGGGCAATGACTTTTTCACTCAGATCAGCCAGTGCCCGATTCACTGAAGCTCCGCGCGTGCACTCATAAAACCCTGAAGCCAACATATATTTTGGCTTCAGGGCTGTCGCTTCCCCGCGCTCAACGACCATCTTGATCTTTGGATACAACCTTACAGGGGGGGGCGGAAATAGGGTCCTGATCTTTCCATTGGCAGGGCCGACAAATTTCGCGTAGGTTTCTAAGATACGCGATGCTAAAACAAACCCTCTTTTTTTCCTGCCTCCTGATAGCCAAAGGTCTTGCTGCCCCCTCGGATGACCTCCTAGCCTATTGGACTCTCGACAACAATACCACCGACACCGCGCCCTCGGGAACAACCGCCAACAATGGATCGTGGGTGGGCGGAAGTTCATACAGCTCAAATAATGCTCAATTCGGTTCAGCCGGAGCATTCAATGGGAGCAACTATATTTCCGTCCCTCACGGTAATGACATCTCGAGCAACGGCGGGAGCCTGACCGTCTCGGTTTGGTGTCAGGTCGGAAATTGGGACACGAGCTGGCAGGCCCTAGTCAGCAAAGGTGAGGGATCAAACTACCGGCTTGCACGTCGAGCCAGCGACCAAAACGAAATTGCTTATGCGGGAGGCTCCGCAGACATTTCAGGAGGAACTATCAATGATGGTAACTGGCATCACATCATGGCCGTTTCTGATGCAGGAGAAGGCACGTATTTATACGTCGATGGACAAGAGGTTGCCACCGGAGTGGCGCCCAGCCTCACCGACAACGGGCTGAACCTCCTTATCGGGGAAAACCCGCAGGCAACCGGACGAGAATGGAATGGAGGAATCGACGACGTCGCCATTTTTGACGCGCCACTTGGCGCACCTCAAGCGATCGCAATTTATGAGCTCGGGACAACCTATGACTATCCCATGAGCGACGTCATCCAGATTCTAGACGCCCACGATGCCAAGGGCTCTGTCTCGATCGGTGAAGAGACCTGGAGTTATGAGCCCTCGGATACGGGCTCCGGAACCTTTGTTCTTCTTGGAAATGATCTCAGCGGAGTCGACATCTCGTCTGGCCCCTCTATCACCCAATTCGAGATCAGCCCGACCTTCATCACCTCTGGCAACAGCGCCACACTCTCGTGGCAAATCTCTCCCCCGTTCTCAGGAATTTCAATCAACAACGGAATTGGCAGCGTCCTTGCCCAGACCGATGTCAACGGAGCCGGAAGCATTTCAGTTTCTCCAAATACCAGCACGACCTACACCATCACAGCGACAGATGAAAATGGAGACACCGTGCGCAGCACCAGCTTGTTTGTCGACGTGGACCCATCCACGCCACGCATCAATGAATTCTCGGCTGACACTTCACCAGAAGGACTCCTCGACGAAGATGGTGACAACGAGGACTGGATTGAGATTTACAACCCCGGCCCAAATGCCGCTGATCTCTCGACTTTTTACCTAACCGACGACAGCACGACTCTCGACAAGTGGGCCATTCCCGCAGTCATCATGCAGCCGGATACCTATCTCATTATCTTCGCATCCGGCAAGGATCGAACCGACGCAGGAAGCCAGTTGCACACAAATTTCAAACTGTCTACCAACGGCGAGTATCTTGCGCTCACGCGTGATGACGGCGACGGCGGATTCGTAGTTACGGGGGAATTCTCTCCTGGATATCCACCACAAGAAGAAGGATTTTCATATGGACTCGCTCCCGACGGTATCTCCCTAGGTTTTTTGGTAACACCAACGCCAAACTCCGCCAATGGAGACGTAGCCTTGGGCTTTGTTGCTGACACAACCTTTGATATTGATCGCGGTTTCTTCACAAATCCCTTCGACCTGACCATCAGCTCGGCAACTCCAGACGCGCAAATTCGCTACACTACCAATGGCTCGGAACCGACTTCAACAACCGGAACCGTTTACTCAGGGCCGATTAACATCAGCTCAACCACAACCATCCGCGCTGCCGCGTTCAAAGCTGGCTTCTTTGAAACCAATGTCGATACCCACACCTACCTCTTTCTGGACGACGTGCGAACCCAGTTTGCCAATGGCGTGGCTCCATCAGGTTGGCCAACCGGCCCAGTCAATGGTCAAGAATTCAACTATGGAATGGACCCGGATATAACCAATCGCTACACCTCGCAGGAGATGAAGGATGCCCTTTCGGCGATTCCTTCGATCTCAATTTCCATCAATCAGGCCGACCTCACGGGAGGTGGGCAACAGGGAATCTACGTGAACCCGGGGTCTCGTGGCAGAAGCTGGGAGCGACCTGCTTCATTTGAAGTCATCCACCCCGATGGCACCACCTCCAATCTACAAAGCAACTGTGGAATTCGAGTTCGCGGTGGCTTTAGCCGGAGTACCAGCAACCCAAAACATGCTTTCAGGATCTTCTTCAGAGGTGAATACGGCAACGGCAAGCTAAACTACCCAATGTTCGGAGCGGAAGGTGTTGACCGGTTCGACAAGCTCGATCTGAGAACTGCACAAAACTATTCCTGGGCCTTCCAAAACAGCACTTCAAACACCTTCCTACGGGAGATTTTGGGGCGCGATCTTCAGCGGTCATTTGATCATCCCTACACTCGCAGCCGGTATTATCACCTCTACCTCAACGGAATTTACTGGGGACTTTTCATGAGCCAGGAACGCTCTGAGGCCAATCACGGGGAAGCATACCTTGGCGGAGACGACCAAGATTACGACACGATTAAATCAGCCGGCAGCAGTGGCGGATACAACACCGAGGCAACCGACGGCTCCTTCGCAACGGGGAGTGATTGGAATACGCTTTGGAATATGGCCAGAAGCCAGCAAGCCAATCCCACCGATGCCAACTTCATGATGATGCAAGGGCTCAACCCCAATGGATCACGAGACCCGGCCCTACCCATCTATCTGGATGTCGACAACCTCATCGATTACCAAATGATTATCGGCTACACTGGAAACTATGATGCTCCACTTTCCGACTTTGTGGGGGCTTCCAACAACTGGTATACAGTTAGAGATCGCGAGCGAGAAAGCTTTGGCTTCCAATTCTTTGTCCACGATGGAGAACACTCCATGGGCGCAGGAGGAAAATGGAATGGCGCAAACGACCGCATCAATACTTCTAACGGCTCCGGCAGCAGATCCAACTACAACAAAAGCAACCCTTCCTTCCTTCACTTCGATCTCGCTGAAGGCACGGAAGAATATCGGTTACGTTTCGCTGATCGGGCTCATCTTGCGCTATTCAACGGAGGCCAACTAACCAGAGATCAGGTCTTCGACCTTATGGACAACCGGCGCGCGACCGTTTCCAATGTTATCATCGCGGAGTCAGCCCGCTGGGGTGATTCTAAGCGATCCGATCCTTTTGACGAGCAGGATTGGAATAATGCTGTAAATAGCTTGAGCAGCATCATCAATAGCAGAAGCGAGGACTTCCTTGAACATCTCCGCCAAGCCGATCTCTATCCTGACCTGACAGCCCCTCGATATTCACAACATGGAGGCAGCGTCACCCCCGGGGCTACCATCAACGCCATCGTGCCCACTGCCGGCACCCATTTCTACTACATGATTGGAACCGGCGATCCTGACGAAACCGATTGGCAGGATGCGCTCGATCCCCGCCTTCTTGGTGGCACTGTAAACCCATCCGCTTCGATGTTGGCTATCACTGGCGGCGGTGGTGGTGTTGTTGAAACAGATTACATCGAAAACGGAGCAAGCTGGAAGTATCTCGATAATGGAAGCAATCAGGGAACAGCTTGGCGTGCCGCTGCCTACAACGATGACTCATGGCCCACCGGAGATGCAGAACTGGGTTACGGCGATGGAGATGAAGAAACAGAGATCAATTCCGGACCATCAAATGCAAGGATTCCTACAACCTATTTCAGGAAAGACATCACTATTCCTGATCCTTCGCTCTTCGGCGACTTTCAGCTCCGAATTACCTATGATGATGCCTACGTTGTCTATGTGAACGGTTCGGAGGCAGCCCGCCATTCAAGCCTCAATTCCAACCCAGCGTTTGACGAGTATTCCGGAAACACGGTCGGAGATAACGCCATCGAAACTATTTCCCTTCCATCTTCGGCGTTCTCTGCAGGTTCCAACATCATCGCAGTGGAAATCCACCAAGGAAATGCCAACAGTTCTGATGTGAGCTTTGACTTGTCCCTCACAGGGCGTCCGGAGGGTGGTGGCGAAACCATCATTCTCAGCCTTCCTGAGAACATCGCTGAACCGGCCTGGATCAAGTCACGAACATACAATTCAATTTCCGGTACCTGGAGCGCCATGAACCAAGCATTTTTCTCGATTGCAGAGCCTGCGGCTCCCACCGACATCGTCATCAGCGAGGTCAACTACCACCCCACTGATCCAACCGCGGCCGAACTAGCCGTCGATCCCTCGTTCGACCAGGACGACTTTGAATTCATTGAGATTCTGAATATCGGATCCGGAGCGGTGGACCTTGGTGAAGCCGCTTTTGTCCTACTCCCAATAGGCAACGAACTTGAAGGAGTAGAATTCACCTTTCCTCAAGGGACTCTCATCAACCCGGGGCAACGTCTTGTCATCGCAGCCAACGCAAGTGCCTTTGCCACACGATATCCTGGAGTTGCCATATCTGGAGATTATTCAAGTCGCCTCTCCAATACCGGAGAGTGGATCACCTTGGTTGATAAAAATGGCAATGTTATCGATAGCTTCCGGTATAATGATGTTGCCCCGTGGCCAGAGGTAGCGGATGGAGACGGACCGTCGCTCATTCGTAATAGTCCCGACTCTGACCTCGACCCAAACCTGCCAACAAGTTGGAGCGCCAGCCCCAAATCCGGTGGAAGCCCTGGAAAGGATGACGGCACTCCCTTCGTTGGAGACCCACTTGCCGATCTCGATCGTGATGGATTCGTAGCAATTATCGAATACGTGCAAGGCTTGTCCGACACAGTTTTCTCAGCGAAAGAACACATCGATTTGGCAACGATTGATATTGACGGAGTCACCTATCCATCTGTGAGTTATCGTGAAAACCCTGATGCGACAGACGCCATCCTTTCTGTAGAATTTTCTTCAGATATGGAAGATGGTTCGTGGAGCGGAAGCGGAGCCTCTCTAATCTTTGTCGGCACGATCAATGATCCTGATGGTATCCTCCGCCATACTTACAGGCTCAGCACGCCATCGGACTCCACCTCAAGAAGGTTTTTCCGACTTAAAGTGGTGTATTAGTTCGAACAAGGTCACGAAAGATAAAAAATCGAGCCCCTAAATGGGGGCTCGGTTTTTCGTCATAGATGGAGAAGAGCTTCCCCTTAGAATTGATAATTCATGTAGAACTGGAACTGAGCCCCTTCGTCGGCCCGGTCGTCTGGGGCCTCGATCGGAATTGCGTAGTCCACGGCAAGAGGTCCGACGCCAGGAATTGTCATTCGCACGCCCAATCCAACGTCACTCGCCAGATTACTGGTACTGAAATCCCAAGAATCTTCATTAACAAAACCGGCATCATAGAATACCGCACCTCGGACTTGTCCAAACACCGGGAAGGTCAGCTCCATGGAACCGAAGAGACTTGTCGCACCACCAAAGACCTCCTGGGTGGCATTCGGACCAGTATCATCACGGGGTCCGATGTCCCGGAACTGGAATCCACGGAGGTCGCGGGCACCACCGAGAAACTGGCGCTCAAAAATGGGGATATCATCATCATCATGACTGTCCACCACCGCAAACGAACCTCGGGCAGTCAGAATAGTATCGAATGGAAGGCTCCAGTGCTTGGTTCCAGAACCTGTAATCGTGAAGGTATCCACATCACCTCCCAGAACTCCACCGGCATAGGTGAGACCTAGATCAACTTTATGACCACGGCGCGGGAGTTGATTACTATCGCGGCTATCGTAGACATAGTTAAACGAAAGCGCGCTCCGGAGATATTCTTCTTCCTCATCCTTAAAGACCTGGGAAGTATCGCTCTCAGCATAAACCTCGATCGACTCAATTCGGTATTCACCCTTAATATAACTTCGGCGGCCAACCGGCTTCCTCAGGAAGACAGATGCTCCGATATTCGTTTGATCATATTCCGGGCTGAGGAAAACAAGATCGCGATAATAGAGCTCAGTTCCGAGCGAGAGTTTTTGACCGAGAAACCATGGCTCCACTAATGACACGCGGAAATCGGTTCGTTGGGCACCAATTTGCAAATTCACACTGAAACGTTGCCCGGCGCCGGTGAAACGACCCCAGTTCGTGATGTCAAAGTTAGATTGTTCCAGATTGACTCGACCGATGATGCTATCAATGGAGCTAAATCCAACACCAAAGTTGATCGAGCCTGTCTTCTGTTCCTGAACGAGAATATTAACGTCACGGTATTCGTTTTGGGAACTATTCGCACCAGTCACGTCGACATTTTGAAAATAACCCAAATTCTGAAGGCGACGTTTTGTGGTCTCAAGATCAACCGAATTGTAGTTTTCACCCGGACGCATCGGAACCTCACGACGAATGACACGGTCCTGACTCTTGGTATTTCCCTGAATATTCACCCGACCAACGCGCTTTCTCGTTCCGGGAGTAATCTTGTAAAAAATATCTACCTGGGCTCCTTCGACTTCACGAACATCAGGAACGACAGCAACATCTGCATACCCACGTGAACCATAGTAGCTACGAATCATGCGGATATCATCCCTCATCTTCTTGGAGGAATAAGGCATATTGTCAATGAGGCTCAGCGCAGGCATTAGTTCTTCCTTCTTAAAAACCTTAATATTAGGGAAGGAAATTCCATTCACGGTATAGCGTGCCCCCTCGGCAACCGGGATGACAAGATCCACTCCATCACCCTTTCGTGGAACTCTCTTTGGAGAACCTACCCGCGCCCGCCAAAAGCCCTTGCTTTTATAGTAGTCTTCCAAAGAAGCGATATCTTCCTCGAGAATGAGAGTATTGATCCGTCCCGACTTTGAGAGGAAGGAAAACCATCCCTTTTCCTTCGTTGTCATCTCTTTCCTCAGGTCAGCATCCTTGAGAACACGATTGCCATCGAAACGAATGTTATACACTTCGCTTTTCTCTCCTTCACCAATAAGGAAAACCAAATCAGCATACCCCGGCTTTCCCGTCGATTGAAGACGGTGATTGACCGAAACGTCCGGATAGCCGTAGCCCTCGTAATACTTCTCGATATTTCGGCGGGCTTTTACGATTTCCGCATCACTCAAAATCTGCCCCACGGTCACTTTCGTTTCCCCGGCTAATTTCTTGTCTGTGAATTTAGAGTTCCCGTCAAATCCGACTCCGCGAATCAAAGGACGTGTCTTCACTTCTGCGATCACCTTAACGCCATCACCGACCTCCTCGGCAAAAAATTCCACATCGTCAACCAAACCACTTTCGTAGAGGGTCCGAATATCGCCATCCAGCATGGTCTGGGAATACGTCTTACCTGGGGCGACCGCCATGTGAGTCCTCAGACGGGCCTCATTCACAGTCTTTGCATCCCGATAGCGGATTTCAACTGAGATGACCTTCTTATCGTCAAAAAGAGCAGCCTCAGTAAGAAAATCCTGCCCAAGGGCGCTTTCCACCATGACCGGACTGGTAATTATAAGACTGCCTAGGGTGAATGCCCTGAGGGATTGTTTCGGAGTCACATAAGATCGCATAAAGTGAAATATTTCGTTGTTAACAGCAATTACGCCGCTCACGAGCCCACCAGTCAAGGTCAATGACCCGTCAACTTGGTTACTTCCACTCAAAACAGCTGGAAAGAAATCCTTTTTCCATCCCTTGACCTAGCCGCACTTCCTCACTAGCTTCTCGCCCCCGCGCAAAGCCAAAAATTTAAGCAGTCATGAATATCCGCCTGGAGAAAAAAGAAAAGTGCCTCGCCACCCTCAGCATCGAGGTCCCCGCTGAAACAGTCGCTGATGAGCGAGCCAAGGTTTTAAAAGCCTTTGTGACCCAGGCCCGCATCCCCGGATTCCGTCCGGGAAAGGCACCGAAGGCCGTGATCGAAAAGGCCCACGGTGAAGACATTTCCAAGGAAGTGGAGTCTCGTCTTATCCAAAACAGCTTTCAAGAGGCACTGAAGGAGAACGAAGACCTTAAGGTCCTTAATGTTAAGAATCCCGAGAACGTCACACACCAAGCCGACGGGTCATTGACTTTTGAAGCTGAGCTCATCACCTCCCCCGAATTCACCCTCCCTGATTACAAGGGATTGGAGATCGAAGTGCCAAAGGTTGAAGTCACAGACGAGATTGTTGGCGAAAACCTCGATCAGCTCCGTCAACGCTTTGCAGACTATGAGGATATCGAAGATCGCGCTGCTGAAAAAGGTGACCTTGCTGTGATCGACTACACCGCCACAATCGACGGAAAGCCTCTTGACGAAGTTGGCGGCGAGCAAGCCAAGCCACTAGCCTCCAATGAAGGATACTGGATCCGCTTGGATGAAGAAGCTTTCTTCCCAGGCTTCACCGACGGACTGATCGGCCTTAAGCCGAACGAAGACAAGGAGATCAAAGTCACTCTTCCTGATGACTTTCCTATCGAAACGATCCGCGGCATGGATGCTGACTTCGCAGTCACCGTCACCGGACTCAAGAGCGAAAAGCTTCCCGAACTTGACGATGACTTTGCCAACCAAATCGAACAGGGCAAGTCACTTGACGATGTCAAGGCACTCATTCGTGACGATCTTGAGATGCGCCAGAAACGCCAGCTCGAGGAAATCAAAATTAATGCGGTTCTTGCAAAGCTGAATGATGCGGTTGACTTTGACGTGCCCGACGATTTTCTTCAATCAGAAACGCAAGGTCAGGCCGACGCCATGGTTAAAGAGGGAATGGAAGCCGGAATGTCTGAAGACCAAGTCCAGGAGCGTCAGGAAGGACTTTTCGAAGAAGCCCAGGTTCGCGCTAAAAACAGTCTCAAAACAAATTTCCTCCTCACCGAAATTGCAGCATCCGAGGAGCTCAAGATTGAAAACAGCGATATGCTTCAGCGCGTCACCATGATGGCCAAACAAGCCAAGAAACCGGTCAAAGGATTCATGAAAGAGCTTCAAAAGTCCGGTCAACTCGGAAACATTCGGCAAAACATGCTCTTCAGTAAGGCCATTGACTTTCTGGTCGAGCACGCGAATGTGAATGAGGTAGAACCTGAAACCGAAGAAAAATAATTCATGATCCCAACCTCTGAATCCGGAAATTCCACTCCGCAGAACAATTACTATATACCCACTGTCATCGAATCCGATGGCCGTGGCGAGCGGGCCTTTGACATCTATTCCCGTCTTCTCAAGGACCGCATAATCTTCATCGGAACTGGAATCGACGATGGCGTGGCCAACTCGGTCATCGCGCAGATGCTTTTCCTTCAGATGCAAGATCCCAAGAAGGATATCCACATTTATATTAACTCACCAGGTGGCTCGGTCACTGCCGGTCTCGCAATTTACGATACCATGCAGTTTCTCACATGTGACGTAAACACCTACTGCATTGGAATCTGCGCCTCCATGGGCTCGGTTCTTTTGACTGCCGGGACCAAGGGCAAACGCTTCGCTCTTCCCAATTCACACGTCATGATCCACCAGGTCAGCGGCGGAGCCCAAGGAACCGCAGCTGATGTCGAGCGAACCGTCGAGTTCATGTATAGCTTAAAGCGTCGTCTCAATGACGTCCTCGCTCATCACACCGGAAAAACCGCTGAGGAAGTCGAAAAGGACGCCGACCGCGACAACTACATGTCCGCCGAAACAGCAGTTGCCTATGGCCTCGTGGACAAAGTCCTCGAGAACAAAAAGGAACTTCCCGAACCAAAGAAAAGCTAGGCTTTTCGGGCTCGATTTATTTCAAAAGCGGCAGTCCGAGGACTGCCGCTTTTTTTGCGATCTTCTTATGCCAAAGACGGGTGCTTGTAACCTTCCCGATAAGGCCTCGCCAAATGCTTGTTGGCATCATCGTCATTCTTAATCTTTCGGGCAAGGGCATCCCATTCCAGCGAACGGCCCAGCTTTTGAGACATATTCGCAAGGATGCACGCTGAAGTGGATCGATACCCTTCCTCGATATCCGCAACTGGACGACCGCGATCCCCCGTCCGCGCAAGAAAATCCCGCATGTGCCCTCGCACCGCCGGAGCAACATGCTTTTCAATCCCCTCTTCTGTCTGATCCTCCGGATATTCCTCCAACTCAAAAACAACCTTTCCGCTCAGCTTCTTCCCCTTTCCCCGTGGAATAAATTCCCACTTATGAACGTCTGCCTTCAGCGTCCCCTTGTCGCCATAAATAAAGAAAGCCCAGGGAAACTCTGGATCCGGGGCATCTCCCCATGTCCGATGATTCCAAACCACTTCCAGCTCGTCGAAAGTAAAGGTGGCAGTCTGGGTATCAGGAATATTGGCAATGCTCTTTTTATCGACGTAAATGCCCCCGCTGGAAGAAACCCGCTTCACCTCGCCGAGTCCCAACATCCACCTTACCGAATCCAGCATGTGGATACACATATCCCCCACGATGCCGTTGCCATACTCCTCGAAGGCGCGCCATCCCCGCGGGTGGGCCACCGTATTATAAGGTCTCATCGGAGCAGGGCCAGTCCACAGATCCCAGTCCAAATAATCCGGGACGAGAGCGAGAGCCTTGTCCGGAGTTTTGCGCGACCTCATATGATAGTAGCAGCAAACCTCGGCGTGACCAATATCTCCCAACAACCCCGAATCCACCACCTGCTCCTTGGCATCTTGTAAATGAGGAGTGGAACGGCGTTGCGTCCCAACCTGCACCACGCTTCCTTTCTTGCGCGACGCATCAAGAATTGCCTGCCCCTCGGCGATATCCACCGACACAGGCTTCTGAAGATAAAGATCGGCTCCCGATTTAATCGCCGCCATGGCAGGCAGAGCATGCCAATGATCCGGAGTATCGATCAAAACAAGGTCGGGCTTCTCCTGATCAAGAAGCTTCTGATAATCTCTAAAAGTAGGCGGCTTCTTTCCGCTGGCCTGACGGGTCGCTACAATATCGGCCGCCCCCGCCAACATCCTCGAATCAACATCACATAGCCCCACTACCTCCACAGGAGCGACTTGAATAAGCCGCAACAGATCCACCTTGCCATACCAACCCGATCCAATCAGCGCAACCCGCTTCCTATAATCACCAAACTCCCCATAGCCCGCACCATGGGATTTAGAAGTCATCAAAAATGGGGCTCCTGCGAAAGCTGCAGATCCAGAAACAAAAGATCGTCTATTCATCGTTGTTCAGAGTGACGGATTACGCGTGCCTTGTCCAATCCTTCACTCGCCCTATTTTCAATATCCCCCTATCTTCGCTCGTGAACTGGAAAAAAATCCTCATCGGCAAGTGGTCGTGGAAGCGACCGCTCTACACAATTGCCTGGTGCTACGTGCTGCTTGCACTTTACGGCTGCTTCATGGCCGACAGCATCATCTTCCAACCGCCCGGCACTTCTTACCCCAAGAATAGAACCGGATTTACCAGCCTCGGAGAAGGTGACGAGGAGATTGCCATTTTTCACCTGAAGCCCGGCCCCCAAATGCCCACTATTCTCTGGTCACACGGGAACGCACAGAACCTTGAATCACTCAAACCTGCACTTGAGTTATTCCATATTAGAGGTTTCGGAGTTATCTCATACGACTACCCCGGTTACGGCGAAAGTGGAGGAAAGCCCACTGAAAAGGGCTGCTACCGGGCCATTGAAAAAACCTACCGCTACCTTGTCGACGAGCAGGGAGTCGCTCCGAAGGACATTATTTTGTTAGGGCAGTCGGTCGGTTCAGGCCCCACCTGCTGGCTCGCTGACCGCGAAGAACATAATTCCATCGTCCTCATTTCACCATTTCTGAGCGCCTATCGGTCCATCACCCGAATTCCTCTTTTCCCGGGAGACCGCTTTCCAAACTACCGATATCTCAAAAATGTCGATTCTCCGCTCCTCGTTATTCATGGAGAAAAAGATCAGGTCATTCCATTCTCCAACGGTAAAAAACTTTTCGAGCTCTCCCCCTCATCTGACAAAAAACTTATCCCTGTTCCCGGCGCAGGACATAACGATCTGTTTCTAAAAGGCGACTTTGATTTAAGCCTTCTTATTCTCGAACTGTCTCACACCAACTTGACTGCTGCTGCCCCAGAGGTTGACTTGACGAATTCACCTTAATCTCTAGCTTCGGGCAATGAGCAATCAAGAGTGGCGGGTATTGGACGGAGAGGGCAATGAACAAGGGCCTTACTCATTTCAAGACCTGCAATCTTACTACACTTCGGCAAACATCACTCATGAGACCATGATCTGGACCGAAGGCCTGGAAGAATGGATCCCGGCCGGACAAGTAGAAGGCCTCCTTCCGGATGTTCCCGAGGTTGTCCCCCTCGCAGCGGCTCAAGCAGTCGCAGTGACAGCCCAGGTCGCCCACCCTGTAGCTTCAGGCGGAATCAATCTCAGCCCGCAAATTTCAGGCGTCGCACCAGTGGCAGCATTCGGCGAACCACTTACGGAAGCTCCCGCAAAAACTGGAGCGCCAACCTGGCTGAGTATCGTCACAATCGCCAGTGGAGTGATCGCTCTCATTCTTTACATCTTCCCTTGGGTTTCGGTGTCCCAAGACATGAATTTTTTTAAGGCCGAAAAAAATATCATCAAACTCGCGACTCAGACCGGAATGCAATCCATAACCAAAACGGAGACCGTTACAGACGAAGCGATCGCGGAACAAGCGAAGCAGACAGGTGTTTCGGAAGAAGAAATCCGTAAAAGTATTTCAGGTGCAGGTGACAAAAATAATCCGGAAGAGGAAGATGAGTATAAAAGTTCAACCCTGAATCTAATCGCTCTCATCGCGATCGGGATTGGGGTCTTTCTAGCTCTGATCGGCCTTCTCAACAAAGCCAAGAGCCTAACGCTGGTGGCTCAACTTCTATTCTCGGCCTCAGCAATTCTAATCGGCGTTCAGATGGCTCAGAAATTCCCAATGATCAAAGCTTACGTCGAGCTACAAGAAGAGATGCAAAAGACCATTGACGAAACACTCAAGGCTCAGGAAGAAATGACAGAGGCGGTTACCGGCATGGTAAACAATGCCGCTGAATCAATTGACAAAAAGGGGGGTAAGGAAGCACAGGCCAAGGCTAAAGCCAATTTGGAAGAACAGAAAAATGCCATGCAAAACGAGATGGTAAAAGCGAAAGCAAAAGCTTCCAACCGCTATGCAACGGCATTCGAACCCAGTTGCTTTATCACCGTTGGTATTCTCGGGATTTCAATTCTCTTGGTAGTCGTGACAATGTCCACCGGTAACGAATCCACTCTCATCGTTGCCAATCCGGGACAACAGCCTCAGCCACTCCACGGACATCCGCAGCAGTCTGGCCAACCCCAACAGCCCCAACAACCAGGCAGCGGACTTAAGTTCCATTAGGAGCCAAAAGGCCAGAAGGTCTTAATAAGATCCTTCATCTTTCCAGCCCCAATTGCCGGCCTCTCTTCGTCCAGAATCTGAGCATAGCGGATTAGGCCCAACGCCGTAGCATATTGGGGGTCTTTGAAGTAAGCATGAACGCCGCTCACGTCCGGCTGCTCCGGCTTGTAAACCGGCAAATCAAACACCTCGCAAGCCAACTCACCAATACCACGCATCTGGCTGGTGCCACCGGTCAAAAAGACACCAGTTCCAATCTTCTCGAGTGCTCCTGAAGGAAGGCCCTCGATCACGAGCTCGAAAGCTTCCTCCAATCTCCCCCTGATGACGTCGTTCAAAATCTGTCGTTTAATCTCAATCGGCGGAAAACCCTTTTCATCTTCCACCTTCACAATGCCAATCGAACTTGCAGGATCAGCTGAGGCATTACCCTCAGCGATCTTCACTTTCTCCGCTTTCGAAAACGGAATATGAGTCACGAGGTGAATGTCATTCGAAACATGATTTCCACCCACTGGCACGCAACCGGAAGCCGCAATCGCACCGTCGATATAAAGAACGTAATCGGTCGTCTCACCACCAATATCAATCACGAGCGCCCCATCTTCCTTGCGCTCACGGTTCAGACAAATCTGAGCAGAAGCGATCGGTGCAAATACCACATCATCGACATCAAGAGGGATCTCCCGAACGCATTTGATGCTATTTTGAATCCGGGTCCGCACTCCGTGAACAATGTGGTAGTCCGCTTCAAGACTACGTCCCAAAAGCCCATAAGGAACTGTCGAGTGAGCCTGCCCATCCAGCGTAAAGTGACGGGCGAGGTGATGAAGGTAAACGTGTTCGCTGGGGATTGCGATATCCCGTGCGATCTCCTTCACCTCCTCGAGGTGGTGGCGGTCCACCTCTTGCTCGTCCTCGGGAAGTCGAAAAGTGCCCGTGTTATTCACGCCCTTGATGTGCGAGCCTGTGACCGAAAGAAAAACGCTTTTAATCACTACATCGCTTACATCTTCAGCTTCCAGCAAGGCCGATTTCACGCACGCGCGAACTTGCTTGTAATCTGCGATCTCCCCTTTCCTGACTCCGGCGGAACGAGTCTCGCCCATTCCCAGAATCTTAGCTGATTCGTCTGGCTTGATTTCAGCCACCACCATTACGGTCTTAGTGGATCCGATCTCGAGACCGACATGAATCTTGGAACGTGCCATAAGTCAAAAATGCGCTTTACCGATAGTGTACCGGAACGAAGCGTCGGGGGATAAGGTTTACATTTGCCAGAGATTTCCCCTGCAAATCGGCGTGGGAAATAAGTTTTACTAAATTGTCAATTTGCCGCTCCTGGTCGTAGTAGGAGAAGGTTGCCAAAGTTCCGTTAAGAGTCTTCATCTCAAGCATGATTTCATCCTTCACAACGACCCAGGCCGGGCGCTCGACTCCCTCGAACTTGTCGTTGGCACGGCTCACAAGCTCAAGCGCAAAATTGAGCCCTTCATGCTCGATCGATTGACCTTCTTCGATCTGGCCGCGTCCTGCCGACTGGACCATAACCACGGGAAGTTTTTCACCAACTTTCCAGAGTTCGGCGGAATCGCAACGGAAGGCGATGCCGTCCTCATCGACGAGAAGACCACTTTCACGATCACGTTCCTTAATCTCGAGTGATCGGCACGCGACCCAGGCCACCGGGCGGCGTTCTTCAACTTCGATCTTCAGGACTCCCGGCAGCCTCCGGCTAACCTGCGCGACCTTAATCTCCGGCAGCGCTTCAATCGATGCCTGGAGCTCATCAGTATCGATCGCAAAAATCGTTTTCTTCAAATCGATTCCAGTTTTCAACTCGAAGCGCTGATGCGTTAGAAAGCGCGCTTTCTCACCTTCCGGAGTCAGGATTTTCACGTCAGCGATTTCAAATTCACCATTCTCAACAAAAAGCTTCTGCCATCCATAACTCAGACCAATTCCAACTCCGATCATCAACAAAATCGCAATTCCCAGCTTCATAAAGCGCGCGCAGAACTTTACGCAGTCGAAAAACATAATCCGCGGCGAATTCACCTTGAGGTAAAGCATACGCTCACGCGATTTACGGGTTCGAACTGAAGTACGGCGGGAAAACATGGGATTGGATAGTCAGGGCCTCGCAGCCAGCGAAAGTTCGGCAATCTTTACGCAAAGATCTCCAAAGGAATAACCGGCCTCAGCCGCGCCCATGGGCAACAAACTGGTCTCGGTCATCCCTGGAATAGTATTGGCTTCCAAAACGTAAGGATTTCCAAACGAATTCAACAACACATCAACCCTGGAGTAAACCTCAATTCCTAGCGCATCGTATGCTTTTTTCGCCGCCGACTGCACAATCGCTGTTTCTGCGGGCGTCAAATCGGCTGGGCAGGTGTATTGACTCCCCATTTCTTTTCCGCTCAACCAAGGATATTTTGTCTCCATATCATACCAATCGCCCTCCGGAGGCACGATCTCCACAACCGGAAAAACCTCGCCATTCAGCACTCCAACCGTGAGTTCCCGGCCCTCGACAAACTCCTCAACCAATAAATCAGAGCTAAATCCAGCCGCGTGCTCCATCGCCGACACAGCCTCTGAAGCCTCTTTAACGACGCGAATCCCCACGCTGGACCCCTCACGCGGTGGTTTCACCACAAAAGGAACCGTCATTTCAGGTATCTTCGCGCCATTCGAACAATCTACAATCTCCGAACTAGGAGTCGGTACCTCATGGGCCAAAAAGCAATCCTTGCTGAGATTCTTATCGAATGCCACCACGCTGCTTTTTACCCCTGCCCCAGTATAACGAATTCCCAGCCCTTCAAGATACTGCTGTAATCCGCCATCTTCTCCAAAAGTTCCATGGATGACGTTGAAAGCCAAATCGGTTCCTTCCGGCAATTCCGGCTCGCCATCCACAACATCCACGACATCCACGCGGTATCCCTTTTCTTCCAGCGCTTTCACCACAGCCCTTCCGGAAGCAATGGAAACCTCGCGTTCGGCTCCCGGCCCACCCATAAGAACGGTA
>JBDNAG010000150.1:0-4244 GCA_039768565.1 Akkermansiaceae bacterium
GAGGGCTCATCATCAACCCGACCATCTCATTGGCAAAAGGCAAACTTTGCTTCCTCGAAACCCGCAACCCCGACCTCCAAAAATCCACCTCCGGCCGGGAGAGCACCAAGAATCATTGGAACCATATCCACGCTGTCTGTCTCGACGCAACCACCGGCAAGGTCCTCTGGCAAAAGCCCTTCCCCAACACGCTTCTCCGAACCGAGGAAAAAGGATTCATCCAGGTTTCCTATGGCTCCATGACATCCGAGGGCTTCCTCGTCACCCTCTCGGAAGGCGACACACATGAGACTGGAAAACACAACGGAAAAGGGATCTTTAGCTACCACTACTTTGACCTCGTCAATGGCGACCTCCGCTTCCAATCCCAAACCCCGTGGCGAACCAACCACCATGGATCCCACATCACACACCCTGTCGTTTACGAGGACCGGGTTTACACCGATCCCACCGGAATCTCCCTTCCCGACGGGAAGCCCCTCGATCATAAATACGGTCCAAAAACCAAGTGCTCCGCCACTGTTGGGACAGCCTATGGACTTCTTTATCGGGGGATCGATGTGAGCCTGACCTTTTGGTCCAAAACATCCAAGAAACAATCCCACTGGCCTCGTCTCCGCCCCTCCTGCTGGCTCAGTGCCCTTCCCGCCCAGGGACTCTTTCTCGCCCCCGAAGGCGGCGGCGGCTGCTCATGCGGCGGTTGGATGGAGACCTCACTTGCCTTTATTCCGAAAAATAATTCCGGGATTAAGGAGCCCACTCCTCCCAAAGAGTAGCCACACCGTCTAAAACCTCAGGACCGAGCCAACCTCCCTTGCCTTATGTTTCGTTTAACTTTCACGCTTCTCGTACTTTGCACCCTATGCCCAGCCGAAGTCTGGCCAACCTACCGCTATGACAATCGCCGCAGCGGAGTGTCTCCTGTTTCTTTGCAGCTCCCACTTGCCGAAGCCTGGGCCCACAATGGCGGACCTCCACAGCAAGCATGGACCGGACCAGCCAAATGGGATGCCTACTCCAGCAACGAAGGCCTGCAATCGATGCGCAACTTCGATCCCTGCTATTTCACCACCGCCGCCCATAATCTCATTTATTATGGGTCTTCATCCAACAATGCTCTTCATTGCCTTGATGCCTCAACCGGTGAAGAAAAATGGCAGCACTTTACAAATTCCTCGGTCCGATTTCCTCCCACCCTCGTCGGAGAAAAAGCATGGTTCGGGTCCGATGATGGCTACGTCTACTGTGCAAATGCCCTGACCGGAAAAACCCTCTGGAAAAAGCAAGCCGCACCTTCCGATCGACTCATCCCCAGCAACGGCAAACTCATCTCCCCTTGGCCGGTCCGAACCGGAATCACCATTGAAGACGGCCGCGCCTTTTTCGCGGCCTCACTCCTGCCATGGAAGACTTCCTATCTTTGGTGCATCGATGCCAAGACGGCGGAACAGGCCTACCTCACCGAGCATCAAGGCGTCACTCTCCAGGGAGCCATGCTGGCCGGTGGTGACCGCCTCTACATCCCCCAGGGCCGCGCCGCGCCCATTACCTTAAACCAAAACGACGGCAAAAAGACCGGAACCATCGGGCAGGCCGGAGGAACTTTTTGTCTCCTCACGGAGGACAATCAGCTCATCGCGGGCCCACCCAACCAAAAAGAACGGGACGAACAGCTACGCATCGCCGACCCCAAATCAGGAAAGCGCCTCACAACCTTCAACAATACCACTCGCGTCGTCGTTGCCCAAGGAAAGGCCTACCTCCATTCAATCGACAATCTTCAGTGCCTCGACCTCACCCGTAAAGCCCAGCTGGAATCGTTACTCGGAAACCAAAGGTCCGCTCTTAAAAAACTCGACCCAAAAATTGAAACTAATCTCCCCCAAATTGAATTAATCAAAAAAGAGATCTCCACACTCCAGACTCAAATCAAGTCCTGCCTAATTTGGACGATCGAGCACCCAGCCCCCTTTGAACTCGTCGTCGCCGGCGATCAGCTCATCGTCGGCCTCGACAATCAAGTCTCTATTCTTGACCTCAAAACCGGCAAGCCACTCTGGCAGCACAAAGTTGTCGGAAAAGCCTACGGACTCACCCCCGCCCAGGGACGCCTGATCGTCTCAACCGACCTCGGCCACATCCACGCCTTCCATCAGAAACCGTGAAGTATCTTCTGATTTTCCTCCTGGTCACTGCCTCCTCTCTGGCCTGCCAGGTTCCCGTCTTCCGATACGCTTTGGAACGCTGGCAATCCGATTCCTTCCGCTTGCAATTGATCCATCAGGGCGATGCGCCAGCCGATTTATCGATCGAACCAAAGCACCTCAACCTTGAGTTTGAATCCCTCGACATGGACAAGCTCACCCCCGGCGAGCGCTTTGCCGTCGTTGGACTTGAAAAGCTCACCGAGTATCCAGCATTCCTTCTTCATCCCCCCGAAAGCTGGGAGAACCCCGAACCACTCGTCTTTCCCGGCACCAAATCGACGCTCGAGAGCATCATCGATTCCCCCCTCCGCCAGCGCATTAAGAACGACCTCCTCGAGGGTCAATCAACCGTCTGGGTCCTCGTCGAAGGAACCGACAAAACTGCGAACGAAGCCACTTTCGACCTCCTCAACACCACGTTACAAAAAACCGCCAAGACCATCAAAATCCCCGAAGGAGTCATCGAAGCCAACCAAGTTGGAAAAGTCGGCGAAGACATTAATCTCGACGACGTCCTCCGCTCATCCATCCCACTCCAGATCTCTTTTAAAATCGAGCGAATCAATCGCACCGACCCCGCCGAACAAGCCTTTCTCCGAATTCTCACCGCAAACCGGTATTCTCCCCCCGAAGAACCACTCGTCGTCCCGGTCTTTGGCCGCGGTCGCACCCCGGGACCTCTTTTAGGAAGCTCTATCACAGCCGGAACGATCACCACAGCCTGCGAATACCTCTGTGGTGCCTGCTCCTGTCAGGTCAAAAGCGGCAATCCCGGTTACGACCTTCTCTTCCAAGCCAACTGGCAGGAGAAACTTCAATCAGGACTCGTCGTTGTCGAAAAATCACTCCCCACCGTTCTCCCGTCCCTCAATGACGAACCTGCCCCCGATCCAGAATCATCGGCTAAAAAGCCAGCCCTAAACTCCTACCTTGTCACCTTCCCCAACACGCTCCTGTTAGCCATCCCCGTAGTTCTCATTCTCGGAACCATCTTCCTTCTCAAAAAATCCAAGTAGAACCTCTGCTGCTCTGCGCGAAATTTCTTCCACTACCCGCCATGCTTCTCGCCGAAATCAAACACCGGAAGTTTAACTTCATCATTGCGATTCTCGCCGCCACTGCGGCCATCTGTATCTGGCTTGCCGCCAGAGAAAGCCTCACCGACTTCGACCGCACCACCGAAGCCCAACTCAGTGAACTCGAAGAAAAAAACAATGCCGAAATGGTGCAACTGGAGAACGACATACGCAAAACCATGAAGGGCCTGGGGTTCAATGTCTTTCTCTTTCCGAAGGGCGAGGAACTTTGGCAAATCAAGGAACGGGGCTACTCAGAGAAGACCATCGCTGAAGACTCCGTTCACAAGCTGTCAGAAAGCGGCATTGTCACCGTCAACCACCTCCTCCCTCAACTCTCCAAACGGATCCGCTGGCAGGAGCAAAATCGCTCGATCCTCCTCGTTGGTGTCGAAGGCCAGGTCCCTATTGCCCACCGGTCGAAAAAGAAGCCTATCATGAATCCTCTCGCTCCCGGAACCATCAACCTGGGATACGATCTTCACTCCCCCCTCGGACTCAAAAAAGGAGACCAGATCACCCTCAATGGACAAACCTACACACTCGCCCAAACCTATCCTCCTCGAAACTTTCGCGACGATAGCTCTGCCTGGATCCATCTCGATGAAGCACAAATGCTCTTCGATCAGCCCAACCAAATCAATGCTATCCTGGCACTCGGATGCAACTGCGCCTCCATCGATCGACTCGGTGAAATTCGTTCCGAGATATCCACAATTCTCCCCGATGTTCAGATCATGGAACTGGGTTCCTCTGCCATGGTCCGCGCCGAAGCCCGGAACAAGGCAGGCGAACGGGCAAGCGAGGCTAAAGCCACCATCATCAAGAGCCGTGAGGACGCCCGATTGGAACGCACCCGCTTTGCTTCCGTCCTCTCCCCACTCATCGCAAGTGCAGCCTTCCTCGCCCTTGCTTACTTTGCCTTTGCCAATGTCCGCGAAAGGCTTCCCGAAATCGGAAC
>JBDNAG010000151.1:0-17930 GCA_039768565.1 Akkermansiaceae bacterium
AAATAGCTCTCAATCACCTTGGACTGGGCGATTCAGCAACCTCTTACCTTAAGTCTGATCAAGTGGGCTGATCTGGCCATCAAAATCCTCCCGCGCTCATTTACTAGAAGCACGATCGGCTGGGCAGTCATCCTCCGCATCAACCGATATCTGTTCAAAAAAGATTCCACTTTAAAACCCGACCATTTCTATCCTCGCTGGGCTGGTTTGGGCGAAGGCTTTACACACGAGTTTGGAAATGGAAAATCCCACTATGCTGGAATTCTCTGACGCCCCCTACCAGTTCTTCGAAGCAAAACCGAATCGCTTCATCATATGGCTAACCCGGCAGGTGAATCAGCGATTTATTCTTGGTGGAAAAAGCCTGCAGATTAAGGAGGTTCGAATCGAAGGACACACCAATGCTGTCCGGGAGGCACAATCAAGGGGAGAGCGATTACTCTTCGTCGCCAATCATCCCAGCCATAGCGATCCTCAGACAGTCACCGAACTACACCGTCAACTGGGTATCGATTCATGCTTCATGGCCGCCTACGACATCTTTCTCCGAAGCAAGTGTCAGGGCTGGTTAATGCAACGCTTCGGGAACTTCTCAATCGATCGCGAGGGGAGCGACCGAAAGGCCATGTCAGCAGCAATCGAAATACTGAAAACCGGTCGTCAGTCCCTTACGATTTTCCCGGAGGGTAATGTATACCTCACCAACGATCGTGTGACGCCATTCCTTGAAGGCACTGCTTTTATCGCCTTGAAAGCACAGGCCGCCATTCAGGAAACTCCTCTCAAAATTGTTCCCGTCAGCTTAAAATACACCCATCTCACCACCCCCCGTGAATCAATCACCCAACGGATGATGCAGCTTGCCGAAGACTCCGGCTTCTCTTTTCCAGATGGCTCTCGGGGACGGCCAATTGGTTCCGTGCTTGGGCTGGGGCAACACATTATGCACCGATACCTTCAGGAACATGGATACTCTGATACAGATAGAAATGCAGACGAAGCACCCTACGATTCGCTGAAAAATTTCACGAACCACCTCGTCGATGAGTTGGAGGCCTCTTTGTCTCTCGAGGCGAGGGAGAGCATCGCTCTTATTGATAGAATCCGCAAGATTCGATCCACCATTCACCAACTCCGAATCAACGAATCCGGCGAACCTCACCCTAGGATTAATGGTTTGGCAGATAAGGCTATTCTTACTTTTCGAGTCTATCGATATCTCACCCCCTACCTGACCGAGCATCCCACCATCGATCGCTATGATGAAACGGTAGAACGAGTGTCGGAAGATTTTTACTCGAAAGCAGTTCCGCGAACCGGCCCGCGGAGGGCCCTTCTCAAAGTCGGAGAACCTCTTGATGTTCAGCAATACCTTAGACAGGCCGGCGGCAAGGCTCGCATGGCAATGGGAAAAATAACTGCAGACATGGAATCGGCGGTTCAAGATGGAGTCGACGAACTCAACGCCTCAAATGATGCACCCGGGGCAACCATGATCTCCGATTAAGATTCACCTCGGCCGCTTTTTTGTCGACCTACCCCAACATCACTCCTTTCGTTGGAACATCTATTCTTGCCGGTCTTGTCATCACATCCTACCAACAGGAAGCCCAATCTAAGACTGAGAAGGAACCTCTCACTCTTCAAGACTTCGCCTTAGACCAAGAAGCTGAAGATGCTGCTGCCACAGATAATAAAATTTAAAGAAGCACGGAAAAAGATGGACTGGATCAATGTAAGAACCATGGCCACCGAAAAACGCATTAAGAATTTAAAAAAATCTCAAACGTAAATAGTAGCAGCCTCACTTTGAGCACCCGCCACTTGATGTGTGCCTATTTTGAATGGCAGGTGATTAGATGGCACTTGGGCCGTAGAACCCGAAAAACTCAGTCTACCTGATCTCTAATTGCTGTTTTTTTAGCTTTTAATTCTCACCACGATGCACATCATTTTTTGATGCCTGCACCCGCTTGTCTTATTTTCATCTCCGCGGTCTTCTTAACGAGTGCATGCTCGCTGGTGACTCCAGCTCGAACTCAGCCCCACCCACCTTTCACCGTATCCCAAGGAAGCGAAAGAACTCCTCTCCTTGTTTTCTCACACGGTCACCACAGCGGCTTGGTGCTCCCACGCTACGCAATCAAAAAAGCCCTTCCCTCGCTGGCCCTAGAACTCCACGGAGAGTGGCTGGAGTTCGGCTGGGGCGATGAGGGATTTTATCGTGAAATGAAGGTCACCCTCCCCCTTGCGTTTAGAGCGATGGCCTACCCGACACCTGGGGTCATGCATGTCTTCACCAGCGACCTCCCCCTTCATGAACAATATGCCTACGCCCCCGCATATTTCTTCGAGCTCAACTCAGCTCAACGTGACATTTTAGTAGAGCGTCTGGCTCGGCAATTCACGCGCGACGAACGAGGTCAGCTCCGCATGCTCGGTCAAGGCCGCTATGGCACTAGCCGCTTTTACCGCGCGAGAGAACGTTTCTATTTTCCCCAGACTTGCAACCGCTGGACTTCACAACATCTGCAAGCGATCGGTTATAACGTCAGCGGAATTACCGCCCCAGCACTCTTTAGCAAACTGGAAAAACTTGGAAGAAATTCGAGCTCCCGCTCAGACAAAACTCCGCCTTAACGCTCAGGCTCAGGCTCAGGCTCAGGCTCAGGCTCAGGCTCAGGCTAATCACCCCTAGAGCTTTCCTATTAAGACAAGTTTTTTAAAACCAGGTTCACAACAAACCAACTGTTTTTTATATGCCTTGCTTATTGAGTTGGTGCCAACGCCTTACCATGCTCGGGGTCGGTGACAAAGATCCTCTCACGAAGGCCCAACTTATCGGGCTGTCTTCATATGTTTTCCAAAGGTCCAACAACGATTCAAGGCCAGTGGAAAAGCAAACCCGTGAGCCAACCTAGTAACCCTACCTTTTTGAATTCCAATCTCGTAGTGGGAAACCTAATTAAGCAATCTACCCCAAACAGCCCATGTCTCTCTTTCGATTCTCTCTAGTCCAGACTTCCTTGTCACCCTCTTTTGCCGCTCTTTTTTTAGGGCTCCTTTTTTCGACGACAAAGGCGGAAGAACTCAGAGGAGATTGGTCCCTTTCTCTTGAGTCCGGAACACCAGCCTGGCTCAGCATCAAGCGAATCGATGGCAAGCCAGTGATCAAAATGCGCCTGCACGTCGGACCTGAAGGACCTCAAACCAAAATCAAGGAAGAGAATGGACGCCTTTCCTTTACGCTGAAACAGAACAAGAAACAAAAGGACACCAAAACTGTTGACCTCGGTATCAAGGGCGGAAAATTGGAAGGGATCATCGTCTCAACCTTGGAGAATGGTAAGGTGACTAAAATCCCTTTTACCGGAAAAAAAATCCCTCCCGTTTCATTAACCTCTCCCGACCTCACCAAAGTGCGCTTTGGGCTCCCCCTCTCTATTTTCAATGGCAGGGACCTCACCGGTTGGCGTCCTCATGAAAAGGATAAACTCAACGGCTGGAGCGTCAAAGACGGACTCCTTGTCAACACGACGCCAAAGACCGACTTCAGCGCCACCGGCGCTTACGCCAATCTTCGCACCGATGCCGTTTATGAAGACTTCTGGCTGCACATTGAATTTCTGGTTCAAGAAAAGAGCAATAGTGGTGTCTACCTTCGCGGCATGTACGAGGCGCAAGTCGTGGATCGAGACAGCCGCATGCAAGGCTTGCAAGGTGTCGGCTCAGTCTTCGGACGCATCGCACCATCGAAAAACGCAGGCAAGAAAGGAGGTGAATGGCAAAGCTATGATCTCACCTTGGTCGACCGACACATCACCGTCATCCTAAACGGCGAAAAAGTCATCGACAACCAACCCGTCACTGGCCCCACCGGCGGAGCGGTTTTCACCGACCCCACCGCTCCAGGGCCCATCCATCTCCAGGGTGACCACACCAGCGTGGCGTATCGTAACATTTACCTCGCGCCGGTGATCAAGGAATAGATCGCTCCTGTGGTATTGAATTTCGCACTCTCCGGCCTCCCCACTTGGACTGTCTTTCCGGGGAAGAACGCTGGCCAAAGGAGAAGAAAAATCGACTCCAGCAACATCAAAACAGCCCGCTCAAAATCCGGGTGAATTTTTAAAGTTGTCAGCCGGCCTCCTGATATGCAATTTAATGCAATGAGCTTTTCCATTCTGCTTCGCGGAATACTCTTCGTCTTGACCTTCCCTTTTGCTTTGGGTCAAGACATCGGAGAACGGGTTAGCGCCCAAATCATTGATGGGGTTGCTGTCACCGAGGGCGTCATCCGGGTACGTCGCCGCCATGAGAACGACATGGACTTTTCAAAATACAACCCCTTCTACTGGGAAGGACGTCGCGCTTGGTTCAAGGTTGAGGACTACACTCCAAAAGGCGAAAAGAAGATCGTTTTCACCCTCCGCACCGAATGGCCCCAATACTATATTCCCACCCGCGGATCCGACTTCTCCGCAATCTACAAAGGTGATCCGCTCGGCGACGAAACCGGTCGGAGCAAGTTCGCCATCAACACACGCATGACACACGTGCGCGACTTCACCCATTTTAAGCAAGAGCTCAATGAACTCTCATTTCATCAAAACCCCAAAGACCTGAAGGCCGATGAACTACTCACCTTCGAATTCCGCTTCTTTAACGACGAAACACACCCAGGCTGGGCAAAGCAAAAAAAGCACAACCCGCACAATCTCTTCGCCTACTACTCCGAATTCTTTCGTATCAAGATCGGTAAGCCCGGACTCCTGATCGACAATTTCGAATCTCCCGGAAGATCTGCTTCACCCAAACGCTACTCCGGGGGGCGGACCACTGTTCCCACTGTCCGGGTTGAGCCATGGTCCGCCCTCCAGCAGCATGCCCTCAACCTCCAACCCCAAAACGCACAAGCATTTCTCACCGGCCGTACCTGGTTTCATACCGACATGGTCAGCGGGAAACACCTTAGCGACCCTTCCGATGACAAGCCCTCCGTCTTTTTTGATGACATGCGAATCGCCCGCAAAGGCCTCGCCGGGAGCGCTTACAACACCCGGTCCTGTAATACCTGCCACGTTCATAATGCTGGCGCCCTCCTCCCCTCTCCAGGGGATCCGGTCCATACCACCATTCTTCGCCTCACCGACCCCAAATCACCTCACGGCACACAACTCCAGACCGATGGTGCCGATCAGGAGGGAAGCGTAACCGTCGCACGCTACGAATCCCACAACGTGAAGCTCGACGACGGTAGCGTGGTAAAACTCTCCAAGCCGGTTTTTCGCCTCGATGGCAAACCAGTAGAGGCAATCTCACCCCGCACTCCGCCCGCCATTATCGGAGCTGGGTTACTCGAAGCTATCCCTGAAAGAACCATTCAGGATCTTGCCAAAAACTCATCCGGCACACCCCGCATGGTTGGCAAGAAGGTGGGCCGCTTTGGCTGGAAAGCCGGCCAACCGACCGTGAATTCTCAAAACAAAAGTGCCCTCCTCGAGGACATGGGCGTCAAAAAACTCCCCGCCCCCGCCATGGCCGAACTCGAGGCCTACGTTTCCCTCCTAGGCGTCCCCCCGCGCACCAACCCGGAAGCTCGCGAAGTCGTTCTGGGTGAAAAAATCTTCCATACCCTCAATTGCCAACAATGCCACCTCCCGGAACTCCGAACCGGCGATTCAAGGTTTCCTGAATTAAGCAATCAAACCATCCAGCCCTTCACCGATCTCCTCCTGCACGACATGGGCGAAGGACTGCGGGATGAAGGCCCGTCTGCACTCGCGCCCATGTGGAGAACCGCCCCACTCTGGGCCCTCAAAAACAAACGTCACGCAGCCGATGACCAGACGGAAAATTTCCGCTCCGGAGACATTCACGTGACCTATCGCGACACTCAAAATGCCGCCAATAAAAACCCCATCCAGCTTCTCCACGACGGCCGGGCCCGAAGCATCGCTGAAGCCATCCTTTGGCACGGAGGAGAAGCAGAGCCGTCCGTTAATGCCTACAAAGCTCTCTCAAAGAAAGAACGGGATTTACTGGAAGCCTATCTTTGGGACCTTTGATAAAATTCAATTTCAAGAGCTACCTCCTTCTTTTCGGAGACCCATTATAATCACGGTTTTCATGGGAAACCGGGTCGAAGATTGAAACAGGCCAATATCATATCGCGATGGCAGATGTATGAAAGGGTCCTAAATTCGGAGAAGCGCTTTCGCGCGATCAACCAATTGGCTGACAAAAAAGGCAAAGTAGCTGCACTAACAGAAACCAGAGTTGATAAAGTTCCCAATGCTGACTGGTGGGCCAAGTATCTCCTCAAGGCTCTCAAGCACGACAAATGGAGCCCCAAAATGGCATGGACCCTGGTTTGGCGAAACAGATCAAAAGGACACCACTTCGGCCCATACCCGGGGCACCCCAGCGCGTCCGATTTCATCTAATTTCAAAATGCCCCTCTCACTGTCTTCGGATCGAAAAATTAATCGAAAACCTGTCATCCTACCTCCTCTTCCTCGGAGGTCCTCCGTAGTAGCGGTATTCGTGGAAGACAGGATCAAGAGGATCTTTGGCTCGGGGATCCTTGCTTTGTGACATCCATGTTTTCACCCGCTCTCTGAAATCCGCGAGTGCCTGGCCATATTTGGGATCGGCGGCGAGATTCTTGATTTGATCAGGATCGCTTGGAAGGTGGTAAAGTTCTTCGGCGGGTCGCTTGAAGAATCCCAGTTCAAAAAATGGTTTAATCTTGGGATCATCCCGATTTTCGAGAATGAAGCTTTTGAACTTGGTGTTGTCGACATCACCAAAGGGACCGACCGCAAAGTGGAGCTCGGGGTCACCGGCCGGCCAGAGGGTTGGATCGAGGTTCCAAACGTAAAGAAACTCATCGGTGCGAATGGCACGACAAGGATAACCACGGTCGCCCGCACGAACATTGGCGTGGCGCTCACGTTCGAGGAAGATGGCATTGCGCCATTTGTGTTCAGGCGACTCATCGATCAAATCGGTCAGCGATTGACCGGTCATTTGGGAATCTTTTTTTAGCCCGGCGAGTTTTAGAAAGGTGGGCGCAAAATCCTCGAAGGAAACAAATTGCTCAATACGTCTTCCCGCTTTGACCCGTCCTGGCCAACGCATTGCGAGCGGGGTACGGGTTCCGGCATCGTAGACGTTGGCAAGACCACGCGGAGTTTGCCAACCATTATCACCCATAATGATGACCAAGGTGTTGTCGACGAGGTTGCGTTTTTCAAGTTCGGCCAAAGCGAGCCCTGCTTCGTAGTCGAACTGCTGAACCTCGGCATAGTAGTCGAGGATCGTTTCACGAATTTCAGGAGTATCGGGAAGGTAAGCCGGGACCTTGATTTTTGTGGCATCCAGCCCCTCGCGAAACTTGGGATCCGCGGTCCAGGGTTGGTGGGGATTATGGGAGCCAAGCCAGTAGCAAAAAGGTTGCTCGGACGGCGTTTGGTCAAGAAACCCGGAAAAGGAGGCGAACTTCCGCCCCGCCGGATTCCGATTCCGGCGGGCGTTCGATTTCTGGAAAACGACTCCGGGCCCCCACCCTTTGATTTCCTGCCCGACGCGATAACCCGAATCCTCGAGAAACTCAGGATATGTCTTCAAGGAATGTGGCCAGCTTCCCCATAGATTGGCGGCATCACGGAGACGATGACAAGCTTGGCCGGTAAGCAGAACCGCCCGGGCTGGCGAACAAGAAGGTACCTGACAAAAAGTATTCGAAAAGAGCGCGCCTTCACTGGCAATGCGATCAAAGTTGGGAGTCGAAACCACCGGATCACCACACGCCGAGGCATGTGGATAGGCCCAGTTGTCAGCCAGAATGAGCAAAATATTGGGACGCTGATCCGTTGCATGGACCAGATGAATGAAGAAGAGCGAGAATAGGTATCGCATTTTGGTTCTTACGAAAGGAACGCTCCAGCTCTTGCGAAAGGATCGCCGCGCCCGCAAGAGATTGTTGGCAAGTGAATCGGTAATTACCTAGGCTACCTTGGTGAAGCGGCTTTTATGCGCAACTGCAAGTCTCGTGGAATTGGCCGGGGCTACGGTCCTGCCCCCTGTTTTGCAGGACAACACCAGCCAACCACTTCCAGGCGGACAGACTCCGGTCGGGACGGCCCTCCATCTCTCAAACCCCAATAAAAATGGCGAGGGTGCCATCTACTACACCTTGGATGGCTCCGATCCACGAGACGTCACTGTTGAAAACAGCCAAACCCTCGTCTCCTTCAATGACAATCGCTACCACCATATCCCAACCGCGAAAGATGATGGTTTCCTCCTCGACCCTCCCCTCTCCGTTGCGCCGATTGCGCGTTACACCTTTGATAGTGACGGCGCCGATAGCGCTCCCGCAGGAGGTTCCCAAGACGCTGTTTTCAGCTTCGGCACAACAATTACGACGAGTGCTCTGACCACCGGAGCCCTAAATCTCAATCGTGCAAACGAACACGCCAACCTCGGAAACCCAGCGGCCCTCCAAATCACCGGCCCCATCAGTCTGTCGACCTGGGCCTATGTCACCAGCCTCTCAAAGCAGGACATTCAATACCTGCTTGTCAAAGGTCCGGACCCGGATACCGGTAGAAGTATTTTCCTTCGCATCAATCATGTCACCCGCCACTACGAGGTCGGTGCCTCCGATGAAAACGGCGAACGCACCGCCTCCTTTCCCATCCCGGAAGACGACCGTTCAGAATGGTTTCACCTCTCCGGCGTGCACGATGGGACCCATTGGAATCTCTATCACAATGGCGTCCTAGCCGCCACCAAGCCGGACCCGCTCGGCGCAATTCCTGTTGCCGCCGACTGGACTGTCGGCTCCAGCGCTGGAGAGGCTGACGAATACATCTACGGCAACCTCGACGAACTGTATATCTTTGATGAAGCCATCACAGACGCAGACGCCGCTTCTCTTTACCAAACCACAGTGCCAATCTGGAATGCTCCAATTTATGAGAAGGCTCTTGCTTGGGCCTATGGTCCAGGCGGTCACGGCTACAGCTTCGATCAACACCTGGGAACCAACGTAGCTGGAGAAATGCCTGGAATCAGCGCATCCATCTTCATTCGGGCTGAGTTTGACCTCTCGGAGAATCAACTGGATTTGATCAATCATCTCGAACTTGATGTCATCTATGACGATGGGTTCGTTGCATTTCTGAATGGAGTGGAAATTCACCGCGAGCACGCTCCTGCCATTCTTCACGGGCAGTCCGAAGCGACCCTGCCCCACCGCCCCGAAGACGAAGTCGTGACATTCAATCTCGAAGACCATGTGCACCTTCTTCAGCCCGGCACCAACGTCTTCGCAGTTCAAGGCCTCAACAACTGGGTCCAAAGCGATGACTTTCTGATTCATGAGCAACTGAATGCAGGCACGGTCAGTTATTCAGTGGGGTCTTCGGGGCAAGTCTATACCGATCCTGTCATTCTGTCGCAATCGACCGAGGTCAATGCGCGGGTTCTCCAAGACGGACAATGGAGCCCTCTGGCAACGGTAGACTTCCAAACGCCCAATCTCGCGATCACGAAGATTCACTACCATCCAAGGGTCAACCCCGGTGAAGATCTCTTCCCTGCCAACGCTTACGAATACATCGAAATCCAGAACATAGATAACCGCCCGTTCAGCATGATCGGCCTTCAACTCGAAGGGGCCGTCACAGGTAGTTTCCCAAGATCCAGCCTCGCTTCCGGTCAACGTTTCATTCTCCCAAATGACACCGACGCCTTCTTTGACCACCATCCGGATTTTCCGGGAACTATTGTGACCAACTTCCTCGGAGACCTTCCCAACGAGCCGGGGAGAATTCATCTTTTCAACAACAGCGTAGGGACAATCAGAGACTTCGAATATGGCACCGCATCGCCAACCTGGCCGGACAGCGCCAATGGCAGTGGATATTGCCTGGTCCTCATCAAACCGGAAAAAAACCCCGATCATTCCGACCCTTCCAACTGGCGACGAAGCGTAGCACCCGGGGGCACCCCTGCCGAAAGCGACGCCATTCCATTCACTGGCATCGCTACCAGCGATAATGACGGCGACGGTCTCACGGCCCTACTTGAATATGCCCTAGGCACCAGCGACTCCGAGCCCACTGCCAACCCCTGGAATCTTGGCACCCTCAATGTCGCCGATGGAGACGGCTCCCATCAATCTTTCCAGGCGGAAATTCGCCGCCGCGTCGGAACAGACGACGTGGTCTGGATTCCTGAAGCCTCAACTGATCTGGAATCGTGGTCCAGCACCCCTTTCGGACCTGGTATCAGCCAGACATTTATCGATGAATTCGATTGGGTCACCGAGCAATATCGCACCTCACAACCCATCCCGGCTAGTCAACGCCACTTCCTCCGTGTCCGTGTCGAAAAACGCTGAGCCAGGCGTTCACCTGGCACGATTTCCCGATCCAAGATCACGAACCTCACCCTGGCTGGTCACGCTATTTCCACGGGATAGATTCCCCAGAACGACCGGATTGACCGTATCGTTCACAAGGTTGATTCCCGCGGCTTTGTATGATTTAGGGGAATGCTTCGCGAAGAGCTTCTCATGCCCCTTCGGCACGTTCGGATAGTCGACACAAAGGAAATCGAACCTCATAAAATATCCCACAATGATGGGCCGTGGCCTTGTTTCCTTGTGATCGCCCACACCAGTCAATCGGATCTTATGGTCACCACCCTTAAGGGCGGCTAGCGGATGATCTCCCAAGCTGTGAGGTGATGGAAGAACCTTGAGATCGATTTGCTGCCTCGAATGATTGTCGGAGTGAACGTAAAGCAAGGGGCCATAAGCTGCGTTCCCGCTGCAATTCTGAATCACCCCTCGACTCGGAAGAGAATATCCCTGCACAACACAGTCCAGAACCTGGCAATTGGTGACCTTTGCTCCCTTGGCCATGTAGAGTTTGATCCCGCCTCGACATTTTCGAACGGTGCAATTTTCAACGATCATCTCGCCTGCGCCTTTGTATGCCCGGATTCCATCTTCGGTGCAATTGATCATATGATCCCGGGGAATGGGAAGGCCTCGGACCGAGTCCGGCCACTGAAGCTGATAATTGAATCTCCTAGCCAGATCACGCCTCTCTTTTTCCTCATAGCAATCATTGCTGGGACGGACAGTTCCCTCCACCACCGTATTTCGCACAGTAGTGCGATCACCACCCTGCACATAAATAGCGTGCCCAAAGGCTTCCATCTTAAGCTCACAACCATCGATAAGGGCCCGATCTCCGGTGATCTGGATTCCGCAATGTTTGTCGAGCCCAATCACCGCGCCTCCGCCAATCCCATACATGTTTCCATAACCATAGGGAAATGATCCTCTCACCGTCATTTTCATTCCAACAACGCGGTTGTCGTCGCCATGAATTCGCATTTCATTCATCCCCCCAAATTTGCGGCCCTGATTGTATGCTCCAAAATCTGTGACCTTGGTCATTCCATTGGGATAAGTGTCTTCAATCGTCCCTCCCCGAAGACTAATCCGATCACCCGATAGCTGCAGGAGAGTTCGCCCCGATGCCACACCCAGAGGAACGTTAATCGAAGCTCCGAAAAGATTGACGTCATTGTTCGAGCCACCGAGGCGAAAGCCCCGGCGGTCCGAAACAGAGTAACTCCCCGGCTTCAAGACAATCTGCTGATTACTGCCAGCCACTGCTTCCCGGAGCCCTTCGAGCGAATCAACATGAACAACGGGTCGGGATTTCCCGTCCGGTTCAGGGTCCAAGGCATGAACCTTAAAGTCAGAGTAAATGTGATGAGTCCCCACCATACGAAAGCCAAAGTATCCTTCCCTGTATGTGGGAAAACGTTCCACCGCATATGCACCTGCTCCCGAACGCCCCTTACCACCCTCATCACGTTCTTCAATCGAAATTCGATCGTCATACTTCATCTGATAGACCAATTTTCCATCAACGATGTACTGCACGAGATCATCGTAAGCCACCAATTGAACCTTCATCACCTGATCGGGATTGATGAGATATCCGAGACGACCATCCTTGTTGTTAAGCGCGATATGCGGAGACGGTTTCCCACCGATTTCACGTGGATAACGCCGCATCCGGGTTGTCGGACTACTGACTTTCCCTCCTCCGGTGCTGGCATAGTAGCCATGCATTTTGTCATAGGTTTTGAAGGAGCCGGTGTATTTTTTCGAATCGAAGAGCCCTTGATCAGGATCCTCCGGATCGGAACACATCCAGAAGTTATTGATATCCCGCGGTCGCAGCCCCTCAATTGCCGAATCAGGAATAGGGCACAAAACATCATAAGTGATTGTCACCCGCGTCTTAAGCTTTTCCTTAAACCAGATCGTGCACCCTCTTCCCGGAACAAAGCAATCCAGCTTACGATCCTTCACTCCAATCTTGGCCGGAGCTGCCCCCGAACGCTCCTCCTGTTGGACCACCCAGTTTTCCAGGGTCTCGAAATTTTCTTCAGCGATTACCTCCCCGGCCGTAAAAAGCCCTACCCCATGGCCCAGAACATGGGGTCCCTCATCTCCGTCAACTCGGGCTGCACTGGCATGGTTCAATATAAGCAAGGCACCTACCACGGCCATCAACATGCGGGGAATATCGATTCTTCTCATCATTCAATCTCTGACTGCCTTCTCTACTCATCAACAGGAGTGAACATTACGGCTTCAGCCACAATTTCTCGATAGAAACAGGACCAACTCAAAATCGTGTTTCCAAAACATTTACATTCACGTTACCCCATTCCCCTGCCAACACGTTATCCTGTCTTCCATGAAAATAATTATTCTGACTGTCTCTCTCTTCACCGCCCTCATTCAGTTCTCATTCGCCGGAGGCAATACGTCGGTTGTCGACCTAGACAAAGTGATCTCCATCAAAATCGAGGAGCATAAGATTACCATCGTGGGATCAGGAATGATCCGCAAGCGGGTTGCCAGTGATGCCGAGCACGGAGATGCCTCCGTCTTTGGACAACCCGCCCAAATGCTCCATGCCAAGGCTGTCGATTGCACATTTGTCATTGTCCCTTACCACGTGAACGACAAGCTCGAAGGGGTCCCCGGACCATCGCCAAGAAACATGACTGACGAGATGAAGGCACAAAGCATGAAATGGTGGAAGGGAACTCTTGAAACCGCCAAAAAAGTCAAAGAAGGCGAAGCCCTCACCATCGGTTACCAGCGTGAGCAAATGACATTCACCAGCTATTTTGTCTCCCAAATCAAGGGATCGGGCAGCTTGATTCTCCCCAAGATAGACGAACAAAAATAACTGCTACCAGTTGACTCATGCCACCTTTCATTGACGATGGGAGGTATGAAGCCCAAACGAATGATAGCGCCGCTCTTTTTCTCGACCCTCCCCGTCATCTCCGTCACTGCGAACGAAACCTGGAAGATCAGCTCACACGATGACTGGACGGCCGCAAGCGCTTCCCATACTGGCTTGACCCTGATTGACGGGGCAATTTCCCCCAAAGAGAAAGCCGGGACGTTTCAGAGTAATCTCAAGAAGTTCGACCAAAAGCGTTCGGTCACTTCAATCACGCTGAACCAATCTCCCATTTGGCAAAACTGGAATCCCATCGGGAATCTGGGACCGGCCAACCTCGCCGATGCACCGGTAATGCTCACGATGGGGCCGGACAATTACTGGATGTTTGGGCGTTACGGTGGAGCCAGGCCGAAGAAAAATAAGACGGGCCAAAAGCAGGCCGCGTTTACTCCCGAGGATACCACCTTGGAAGGATTTGATATTCCTCTCAAGACGACACGGTTTAAAAACCAATACGATGCACCGGGCGGTTTAAAACCCAAGCTTGGTGGCTACCATGCCTGGCAAAGCAAGGACATGATCAATTGGGTTCACCATGGACCGGTCACCGAGGGTTTTTCAAAATGGGTTACCAGTGCCGAGCATGCCGATGGCAAGACTTACATCTACTACGACTTCCCCAACGACCAGGATCCCCACGGATACGTCGATTCAGATCTCACCGATGGTTTGCCGGGAGAAAACAAGGGCAAGGTGTTGAGCGATCCATCCCACGGATCGGACAGTGGATTTATCCGTGACCTTGAAGGCAACTTCCACGTCATCTTTGAGAACTGGAATCCCATCAACGCCAGCAAAAGGGCCTGGGACTCGCCTCTGGCCGGACATGCCGTCAGCCCAGATGGCGTCTCCCCCTTCAAGATTCAGAAGGTCGCTCCCGTTGATGTTAGAACAAAGCCAACCGGCAAAATCAAAACCTACAAGCACCCTCACTGGACCAAGGAGGATCCAAAAAACTATCCTTCAAGCATCGCGGAATACGAAGTCCACAGCCCCAACCAGGAGGCCTTCGGTGACTGGGCCCCGATTTGTGTCGGTGGCCAATACTACCTCTTTGGCGACTATGATTCGGAACACGGGAAGCCCATGCAAGCGGCTTGGTTCACTTCCTCCGACATCGGAAAACAATTCACTTTTTGCGGTAGCATCGGCAAAGGTCACCCTGACCCCGACATCTGCTTTGCTGAAGGTCGTTTCTATCTCGCGACCCAGCAAAAGACGGATTACACCAGCCCGGGACCATGGGTCGAAACCGTGGAGATTCGAGTCGGAGTGGACACAAACAACGACAGCAAGATCGACAAATGGATCGATTGGCAGGAGATCAAGGAAACCTACGACCACACACCCGGCTTCTCGAAGCAGATCAGTAAGTCCCCAGCTTCACTTGATCTATCTTCTCTGCCAGAGGGATTCGGATTTCAGTTCGAGATCAAACTTACTGATTCAACAGACAACGACTCCAAGCCCATCCTCGAAGAGGTCCTCGTGGAGTTTAACAAGTAACGGGTTGTCAAAAAACAAACGGTAGATCTCCAAGAAACCGAAAGAAAACCGTACTGTTATGAAACCAATACAGTGTGTCATTCTAAGCCTCCTTATAGGAGGGATGGGATTGTTGCCCGGGAAAGAAGCGGACGGTGGCTTCATTTCTATTTTTGATGGGAAATCGCTGGCAGGCTGGAGAGAAGCTCCGGAAGGAAAATCCGTGGTATGGTCGCTGAAGGACGGAGTGATTCGCGGGGAGGGAAAAGAGAACCGACAAGTCTACCTCATCTATTCAGATGATGAGACCCTGGCTGACTTTGAGTTGAAATTCCGTTACCGGCTTTTAACAAAAGGAAATACCGGAGTGGAAACGCGGGGACGGGCGGACAAGACCGGAAAGCGCGACTTTGAAGGGTATCACGCCGACCTCGGGCATGTTGGAATTGGCGACGGTATTTTGGGCGCGTGGGATTTCCACTTTGGCAAAGGGACACGAAAGGAGTTTCCATGCCAAAGGGGAACGAGCCTCGTGATCGACGAAAAGGGAGAAGGTCATCACAAAGAAATCGAGAACGCCGTGCAGGTGGCCGAAATCAAAAAAAGCGACTGGAACGCCTGCCGAATTGTCGCGAAAGGAAACCACTTTCAATTCTTCATCAACGGAAAGCTATCTTCAAAATTCACTGACAAGCTTGAAGGTCAGCAACTCACCAAAGGATTCATCGGCCTTCAACTCCACGACAAGGGAATGATCGTGGAGTTTAAAGACCTTTTTCTGAAGAAAGGATAGGCCCTACTTTCGCTTGTCTTCCTTAAAGCGAAAGGGCTCTCCTCCTACCAGATCGGCGCTCGTAAAAGACGGGCACCAATGTTGCTCGACGTGATTAATAACCAGGTCTGTTCCCGTAAAGTGATCGACTCCAGGCGGGCGTTCCGGATTATACATGGTGTCGGTCATGTCCCGCATGAGAGCAACTTTCTTGCCCATCTTGACCATCTGGCGAATGCCGAAGGGACGCCCCAGAACGCACATGTTGAGATGGACGCCACACAGAATAACGTTCTCAATTTTTCGTTCGGCCAAAAGATTCCAGGTCTCCTGACCATTATCGGCAATGGCATCACCTTTCATGATCTCAATCGTCTTGATTTGACGCGCCCAAGCCTCCCTGATTTCGCACTTCTCCCCGTGGCAGCTGCACCCCATATCGGAGTCATCGATCGGCAACACACCTTCGAACTTCGGATCCGGCCAGCACCAATTCGTGCCCCATCTCTCCTTCACACTGAGTGGAAAAGGCGATTTTGAAAAGGGTGCGGCTTTCGCGAGCTTCCGCTGCGGAGTGTCATCATAAAAAGAAACAACACTACTGGGGGCATGAATGATAAAGATCCCCTTTTCACGAGCGGCCTTCACCATCTTGTTCATCGGCCCTGCCAACTCCCCCACCCGCCTCGACGCAGACTTGCACCAATGATCGTCCCACATATCGCAGATGATCAGGGCCGTCTTTCCGGTCTCCCACTCAGCGTTCGTTTCAATTGCCTTCTCTGGTCCTTCTTTCGATCGTGAACGCAGAGTCAAACTTAGCTTGTTGTCGTCGGCCATAAGATTGGATGCAAACGTCGTCGAGACTACAAACAATCCGAGCACTCGTTTGGAAAAATGATTCATTCCGGCACTCTAAAGAGCACGGAATCACCTCACAAGATCAATCGGGCCAACCTTCCCCGACCGTTAATCAACACGTCCAATGCAAATCAGCTCCTTCATGGTTCGCGCATAAATTTTGCCATCAGAATACGACAGGCTCGAAAGTGACCAGGTCTTCCCGGCCGGTCCAAGGTCGCCAATGGAGACAAGGGCTTTCTCATTGAGAACCGGGGTATTCCATTTCAGGACGTAGACCATGCCGATCATCGTAGGCATGTAGAGATAGTCGCCGATCACGATGGGACTGGCTGCGGAGCAATGCCCCCAACCACTGCCGGCATTGCGCTTGTCCCGGGTGGCGAGAAAACCCTTCGCGTTTCGCATGTCGTTGGGGAGGGCTTTGTTCCAGAGCAGTTCGTCTTGGGCGTTCTTCACGCGCACCACTTGCACGGGAACTTCGAGATATTCGACCTTGCCGGTCTTCACATTGACTCGCCCGATGCGGAACCCGCTGAAGGAGCGGAAGTAGTGGTAGTCGCCGACTAAGAGATTGGTTTGATAGGTGAAGGGCTTTTTCGAGGGGGCCAGTTTTTGATTCGATTCGATTTGATATTTCCCGTCGACCTGACGGCAGACCTGCACACCTTGCAGAAGGGAAACCTTGCCCTGAACCTTCCCGGTTTTGAGATCGATCGTGACATGATTGTTGCCAACAAACTGTGTGGCGATCTCGGCATTAAAAACTGTGTTCTGATGTGAAACGTAGCCTTTGAGAGCGAGATCCCAGAGTGTCTTTCCATTGTCGGCATCGAGCAATGAAACCCCGTAAGGTTCTTCCGGCGGTTGATGCCCACCACCGCGCCCCGTCATGATGGACGCGTTACCATCGCCTCGCTTGCCGAAAAGAGGTGTGCCATGAATGCCCGTCCCGGATTCGCCGGTCCAGACCAGCTTCCCGGTCTTCAAATCATAAGCATGCAACCATGTCCAGTAGGCCCGATCCCGGCCAAGAGGCTTTGCCCCGCCCTTGGTCGTGACTTTGGGATCAAGATCAGATGGCTTGACGCGAACCACGATCACTTTGCCGTCATGCAGAATTGGCTCGTGCTGTCGGGAATGATGCCTACCAAAGGGCACCCATTCTTTTGACCAAAGCTCCTTTCCCTCGAAGTCGAAGCATTTCATAGATCCTCCGACATTGGTGAAACAAACCCGCTTCCCGTCGGTCACAGGCGAAGCCGCAGTGTTGTCGCTGAACAAACTCGAGAGATCGGTGTCCCGGGTGCCCGGAAGCTCACGTCGCCAGAGCTCCTTACCCGTCACTGCATCAAAACATTGCCCAACGATGAGCGATCCGGTTTCCGAATCGCCTTTAGTCGGGGCATGCGATGCCGCAAAAGCGCGCCCGCCCGAAATGATCA
>JBDNAG010000152.1:0-5733 GCA_039768565.1 Akkermansiaceae bacterium
AGATCAAGTAAAAAATTGTAGTTACACTGTATATCTCGATGATTTAACTAGGAAAATGCCCACCATGCGATTGAGACATCCATTTCCATGCAGTTTCAATCATTGAGCGGGGGTCCTTGCGAGCGGCTTCCCAATTCAGAGATTTCTTTGCACTGGCGGGGTCGGCGACAAGATGTCCGGGGTCTCCCGGGCGTCGATTTCCATATTTCAAAGGGACCTTTTTTCCAGTGACATCTTCCGCAATATCAATGATTTGCTTAACCGAAATACCAACTCCGGTTCCAAGATTACAACGTAGTGAGGGACCTCCATCAGCCAAGTGTCTCAGAGCCGCTAAATGAGCCGTAGCTAAATCTTCCACGTGAATGTAATCCCGAATGCAGGTTCCGTCTTCCGTTGGGTAATCTGTGCCAAAAACCGTGATTTGCGGAATTTCCCCCTTTATCGCCTGAAGGACGAGAGGAATCAGATGGGTTTCGGGGCTGTGATCTTCGCCAATAAGGCCATCAGTTGAGCAGCCGCTTGCATTGAAATATCTGAGGGCAACGCTTTTGAGATCCCACGCAACATCGCAATCATCAAGAATCCACTCTACCATGAGTTTGCTCTTGCCGTAGGGACTTACTGGTTTTTGCGGATGATTCTCGGTAAGAGGCAATTTTTGCGGCTCGCCGTAGGTTGCACAAGTTGATGAGAAAACGAAGGACTTACAGTTAAAGTCGGACATGACCTCCAGAAGCGTGAGTGGTTCGGCAGTATTATTACGATAATATTTGAGGGGATCAGTCACCGATTCCCCCACATAGGCGTATGCTGCGAAGTGGATGACACCTCCGAAGTCGTGTTTGGTAAAGAGCTCGATCAAGAGTTCCCGGTCTCCAACATTTCCCACAATCAACTCCGCACGCTCATCAACGATTGCGCCTTCGTGTCCGTAAACAAGGTTGTCGAGCACGACAACACGATAGCCTTCAGCGCACAGTAACCTCACTGTGTGCGATCCAATATACCCCGCTCCACCGGTAACTAAAACAGACTCTTCCCTCATGCTTGCGCCTGAGTCAATCAGGCTCCAAAGAGCCCGTCAAACAATGACTCGCGATCATCGGGCTGCCTCATTAGTCTCGCTTTCCACTCGCATTCGAATCAAATCGTCGGTGCTCAGCAACCTTGGGAAAAACCGTCCAATTAAAACCCAGCCCAGAAGTCCACCGACGAAGTGAACTAGATGAGCTGTCTGAAAAATAAAAGGACCAATAGCCGATTCGAGCCAGCGACCTAGGTCGCCAAGAAGTGGGATCTCCAACCAGGGAGTCATCACAAAAAGCAAAACACTCGAGACGAGCACCCCTTTTGAAAGGTTGCGGGCTGAGATTTTCAAGAGAATCATCTTTGAATCCGGGGAAATAGCACAATATCCCAGCAATAAACCCATAACGCCCCCCGAGGCCCCGACTAGAGGTGGAATTCCTGTGACAAATATCTGAACGGAAAGGTGGGCAACCCCCCCCCCCACCGCGCAAACCATAAATAGCGTAAGTATTCGCCAACTGCTCAGAACATGGCTCAGGCGTGCGGAAGCATAATAAAAAAGAAGAGCATTGATAGCGAGATGACTCCAATTCCCGTGCAGCCAAATGTGAGTGAAAATCTGCCAAATTCTGCCGCTTGAAACCCCCTGCCATGACAAACCACCCTCGATGTAAGTGAGATGGAGCGCAAGGAAACCCTGCCACCTAAAAACCAGAGAAAGGACAAGGTGAACCGAGACCATAATCAAGACACCGAAAGTCGCAGTGTTCACACCTGGCGTCTGTAACATCACCCAGCCATTGCGGCCACCTTCAGGTCTAACTGCTGAGATCATCCCTAATAAAGACAACTAGGCTGTGAAAACGCTCACCTTTTTTCGGAAAAAACGCTTTTGCGCTGCTTGGTGCAGTCTTGACAGCGCTGGCTTCCTGCCGACTATATCCCCCCTTTCCGATGCATTCTTTTCACTATTCAAATGGCAGTCTTCATTGTGAGGGCGTTTCTATCGCTGATCTCGCAGACGAACACGGCACCCCGCTCTATGTTTATTCTTCCGAAACATTCCGCGATCGCTTCAGCCGGCTTGATGGAGCCTTTTCGGTAATCGATCACGAGGTCGCTTACGCCGTCAAGGCGAACTCAAACCTTTCTGTTCTTCGCCTCCTTGCTGGTCTGGGGAGTGGTTTTGACATTGTATCAGGCGGAGAGCTTTTTCGCGTCATCAAAGCAGGCGGTGATCCAGGGAAATGCACTTTTGCCGGAGTTGGAAAAACCCGGGAGGAAATCGAATATGCTCTTAGGCAGGGCATCTACTCCATCAATGTGGAATCCGAAGAAGAAGCGGTCTTTATAAGCCATGTAGCCGGCGAACTGGATCTGGTAGCGCCAATTGCCTTCCGGGTGAACCCGAATGTCGACGCGAAGACCCACAAGTATATCTCCACCGGAAAGTCGGAGAACAAGTTTGGGATCGATTTTGAGTCCATTGCAGCAGCCTATGAACGGGCTTCAAAGCTTCCGAATCTCAATCTCAAGGGGCTGCAAATGCACATTGGGTCCCAACTCACTTCGGTTGCACCTTTTGTCGAGGCTGTGGAGAAAGTTGCTCCACTTGCGGCAGATCTTAAGGAAAAGTATGGGATCAAATTCTTCTCGATCGGTGGCGGGATTGGCATCATTTATGAGGAGGCGTTGGCTTCCGGAGATCAATCTTGGTGGGAAGATCAACCAGAAGACACGCGCCCACTGACCCCGGAGCAGTATGCTTCAGCTATCATCCCCTTGCTTGAGCCTCTAGGTTTAAAAGTGCTTCTTGAGCCCGGGCGCTTCATAGCGGGCAATGCCGGGGTCCTCGTTTCCAAGTGTCTTTACGAAAAGAAAGGGACTACTAAGACTTTTAAAATCGTTGATTCGGGGATGCATCAATTGATTCGTCCGGCCCTTTATGAGGGGTTTCATGAAATCGTTCCGATTGTCGAACCCTCAGGCGCTGTTGAATCTGTTGACGTGGTCGGTCCAATTTGTGAAAGCGGCGATTTCTTTTGTCAAAATCGTAAGGTGTCCAGCTTTATGCCTGGTGAATTAATCGCGCTGATGAGTGCTGGCGCCTATGGAATGGTAATGGCAACGACCTACAATTCGCACCCTCTTCCCGCAGAGATCCTTGTTGATGGTAATCAGGCCAAGGTTGCGAGGAGGCGTCAGACCTTTCAAGATCTTGTCGATGCTGAAGAAGGTTGAAGTTTTCGCGCGACTGGTCGCGTCTCACAGGGTTAGATCACCAGACCAATGGGAGACCAAGGAAATGAGGACGATTTGGCCTTGATGGCTGCCGTCGCCGCTGGTGACGAAAGTGCTTTTGCCAAAATCGTTGAGAAGCATCAGCGCGCCGTTCTCGGGACGATTGCAAAGATGACCAATAACTCTTCCGATACCGAAGATATTGCCCAGCAGGTTTTCATCAGACTCTGGAAATCAGCGAAGCGCTACCAGCCGACCGCAAAATTCACCACCTTCCTCTTCACGATCACGAGAAATCTTGTTTTTAATGAGACCCGTAAAAGATCTCGCCGCAACGAACACTCCCTCGATGGACAGGAAGACGGATGGCACCAGAGCATCGAAGATCAAAATAACCATTCGAGGCCTGATAAATCGATCGAGCAGAACGAATTAAGATCGGTAATCGATCAGGCTATCGCCGCGCTACCTGAAAAACAAAGACTTGCCGTTATTCTTCGTCGTTATGAAAAAATGCCCTACGAGGAAATCGCCGATGTCCTTGGGCTGTCTATTTCGGCTGTGAAAAGCCAGCTTTTTCGGGCACGGACTGCGCTCCGGGAAGCTCTTGAGCCCTATCTCAAGGACTAGTTCTTTAGGGGGAGGAGATCGTCAGTAAACTGACCCCAACTGATCTCGCCATAGTCGATCTTTTGGAGTTCGAAGGCATAGATGGCATCCTCATTATGGGGATCGATTGTTACCGCAAGATCGATGAATGCCCGTGCTAGCAGGCGATTATCATCACCTTTTTGCTGAAAAAGAGTTTCTGCCCGTGTTACAAAGAGAGCAGCAAGAGTTGCGGGACTGTATTCGGTCTTAACGGGGCGAGGAATGATCCCTTTACTTAATTGAAACTTGGTTACCATGGCTCGCTTGTTCCTCGAGGAAAGATGAAGTGCCAGTCCCAGCCCCTTTCTCGCGAAAGCCAGTGAATCGGCACCCGCTTTCTTACTGGCAACCAGATTGGTGACGAAATTAGCGATCGCCCCGGCATATTCATCGCGTTCCCTCTCGAGTAACCCCAGGTCGTCATTGAAAACACTGCCTCGGACTATCGGGGCTTTGAATTCAAACTTGGGGCCGGCAACATCTTGGGCCATACATGACATCAAAACAACGGTATGAAGATAAAATTGTCCAATCAAGCGGATCACCTTCATAGTTTTATCGGCATGTTACCGAACACAAGTTCCAAAGCGGGGGTCCGAAAACAAATTCGCTACCTGTTAAACCGGTTGAGCAGAACAGAAATCGAAGAGTGCTCACGAGACATTCGCGATCAGCTGGATTTCCCACCCGGATCAAAGGTTGCGATCTTTGCAGGGCTCCCAAACGAGCCCCAACTCCTAGATCTGATCAAGGTCCGCCCGGAAGTGGAATGGCATCTCCCCAAAGTGATCGGGCCCGGAAAAATGGATTTCATAAGGGTTCAAGGAACTGGAGAATTAAGCCCCGGCACTTTCGGAATCCTGGAACCTGAGTCGGGAGCCAAAGCCAGGCGTCTTGATTTCATCGTATGTCCGGGTATCGCTTTCACGCTTGAGGGGCAGCGCCTCGGTCAGGGAGGCGGTTTTTATGATCGGGCTATCCTACAATTCCCCGACGCGAAATTATTGGGAGTAGGATTTCAATGCCAAATGGTCGATCGCCTATTCGTGGAAGAACACGATTGCCTGATGGATCAGGTTATTCGTTCGCGGATGGGCAATTAAGGGCAAATTCCGGAATCCTAACCCGAATTCCCTCTCCAACTTCGTTCACACCGAAGAATGCTCCCGTTACCTCTGAATCTAAAGCTACCACGTGGTATGAATTGTAAGAGAATCGGTTCCCAGGCGCGAGTCGGGGCGTCTCTCCGACTACGCCGGCTCCCTCGACAACAATGACCTCCCCTGTTATGTCCGTTAAAATCCATTTGCGGGCAAGAATTGACACTGATTCCTTAGAGTCGTTGATAATATGAATAAAGTAGGCGAACGGAAATGGCTTTTCGGGAGGAGCATCTAATTGAGGGGCATAAATCACTTTCTCAACGTCGACTTTCAACCCTGGCAATTCCCGAAATAACGAATCCACAAAGAGAGATTAAGAAACCAAGCCTCTTGCGCAAGTGCTTCCGCCTAAACTTGCGCTGGTAGTCAGGCCGTATAGATTAACGCCGTGACTATTCCAATGGCTTTAACAATTGCCGGGTCCGATTGCTCGGCGGGAGCAGGACTACAGGCAGACTTAAAAACCTTCTCTAGCTTTAAAGTGCATGGCCTGACCGCAGTCACTTGCGTGGTTTCGGAGACTCCGCTCATTGTAAGTCAGGTCCACCCCATTCCTCCTGAGGTTCTACAAGATCAGATCCGTCTTTTGTTGCAGAGCTACCCGATTAGTGCAATCAAGACCGGAATGCTCTATTCAAAACCACAT
>JBDNAG010000153.1:0-14828 GCA_039768565.1 Akkermansiaceae bacterium
CCTCTTCGGACGGGCTCCACTCCTCGGACTCGTTGTTGGAAGTCGCAAGGTTGAAAGCCTGCTCCAGACCAACAAGATCGCTGGACGGGCGGAGAGTCTCGAAAGACTGGCTCTCTTTCTGAAGCTGATCTTCTGAGTAGGAAACAGCCTTAATGGAGAGACCAATACGACGCTCGATCTTATCGACTTTGATAACGCGTGCTTCCACATCGTCGCTGACTTTAAGGACATCCTTGACGCGCTCCACGTGCTCCTCGCTAAGCTGCGAGATGTGGATAAGGCCGTCAATGTCTCCGTCGAGGCTGACGAATGCTCCGAAGGAAGCAATCTTGGCAACAGTTCCAGTGACCTTGTCGCCAACCTTGAACTTGCTGTCGATGTCAGACCAAGGGTCGTTATCAAGCTGCTTGATTCCTAGGGAAACACGCTGGTTCTCTTTGTCGATGCTGAGAACAACTGCTTCGACTTCGTCGCTCTTCTTGAGCATTTCGGATGGGTGGTTGATCTTGCGTGTCCAAGAAAGGTCGGACACGTGGATCATACCGTCGATGCCCTCTTCGAGGCCAACGAAGGCTCCGTAAGCGGTAAGGTTCCGAACCTCGCCTTTGATCTCCTTGCCAATTGGATAACGGGCTTCGATCTCGGACCATGGATTCTCCTCGAGTTGACGGACGCCAAGAGAGATTTTCTGCTCTTCGGTAGAAATTCCAAGCACGACTGCTTTGATCTCCTGATCAATCTCAAGCACATCGCTGGGGCGCGTGATGCGCTTGACCCAGGAAAGCTCGGATACGTGAACAAGACCTTCGACACCCTTCTCGATCTCGATGAATGCACCGTAAGGAAGAAGTTTGGTAACCTTTCCGGAAACCTCTGCTCCAATTGGAAAGCGAGCTTCGATGTCGGCCCATGGGTTGTCGGTCATCTGCTTGAGACCGAGTGAGACGCGCTCCTTGTCGCGATCGACGTCGAGGATCTGAACCTCAAGCTCCTGACCGATGCGAAGCATCTCCGATGGGTGCGCGATACGTCCCCAGCTCATGTCAGTGATGTGAAGGAGTCCGTCCATTCCCTGAAGATCAACAAAGGCACCGAAATCAGTAATATTCTTAACCTGACCCACGACCTTGTCTCCAACGATGACGGTCTGCAGGAATTTCTGGCGAAGCTCAGCACGCTCGGCCTCGATGACCTCACGGCGGCTAAGAACAAGGTTCTTGCGGTCGTCGTTCACCTTTACGATCTTAAATTCGTAAACGTTGCCGACGTATTCCTGAAGGTCGCGAGGAGGAATGATATCTACCTGGGAACCAGGAAGGAAAGCTTCCACACCGACATTCACCATCAGGCCACCCTTGACAGCCCCTTTGACTTTTCCTTTCACGAGGCCACCATCCTCGTAAACTTTCATGATCTTTTCCCAGTTCTGCTTGTGAGCTGCCTTTTCTTTGGAAAGGACGATCAGTCCTTCATCATCTTCTAGGCGCTCAAGAAGAACTTCAACTTCGTCGCCGACTTCGATATCTTCATCTTCGAACTCAGAAACAGGGATGGCTCCCTCTGATTTGTATCCAATGTCGACAACAACGACTTGGGGGCGGATGTCAAGAATCGTGCCATTAACAATCGATCCTTCTTTAAATTCACGGAAATGCTCATCGATGAGAGCCAAAAGCTCTGCATTCTCGGGCTCCGTCACTGCGGTATCACTCATAACTGTAGGTTAGAATTTGGGTTAGTTTGGTTAATCGTCCAGACGACAGGTGCCCCACTGGAGAAAACGAACATTACGGGGCGCCAACTTGTTCATTTCCGGCGAATGACTGGTCTTCGAAAAGAACAAGCCATACGCGTTTTCTACTCCCAAAAACAACAGGGAATAAAAAACGCGAATGGCACGCTCGTAGGGAGTCGAACCCCAAACCTCCTGATCCGTAGTCAGGCGCTCTATCCAATTGAGCTACGAGCGCTAATTCGCGTGGCGGGACTCTAGGAAAAAAAGTAGATGCGTCAATACTTTAAGAAGAGAATTTCGCAGTTTATTTCATGAAGCCGAAACACCTTGGCCGCTAAAACGCTGTCCGAAGAAAAGGCATACCAGAATGAGAACGAAAACAAGGATTGAACGACCTGATAATGCTTCGGATTTTTGGATCTTCAACCCCAGATCAAGCTCGAGAGCCTCTTCGCCATCCACCTGAATCATTCGCGTAAACACGAGCGATTCACCACTAACCGGCATCACCGGGTCGATCATCTGCACGATTGGCTGGGCAATACGCTGGTTACGAACCCACTTGTTGGCGATCGTCTTATGTATCCGGTTCACCTCGGCGTTGTTTCCCCGAATGATACTTTGGAACTCGGCCTCGCCGACATTGAGTGTTCCGTTGGTGAAGACCGGGTTCGCGCGCATAGCCGCCTCGATTTGATCATTTTGCCCCTTAGGAATCGCGAGTTCGGCACCTTCGTTGTCCATATAGAGTCGCTGAAGACGGGTGTTCAAACCAATGATGGCGTTTTGCTTAGCAACATTTTCCATCTTCACGCGGACATCCTCGTTGCTTGCTGGATCGAGGTTCTGTTGATCGTAGACCTGCCCAAGAGCAATGTTACCATTGATTTGATCACCCGATTGGAAAAACTTCGAAGCTTGGTTTAATCTACCCAGCGAGATTTGCTCCTTCTCCCGATAACGACTATTCACCAGGCTCCGGTATTGCTTTCGCGTCAATTCGCCCAAACTGTTAGTTTTTTCAAGGTCGAGATCACCATCAGAATCGGACAATGCATAGCCTTCCGGTAATGAGATCGTCCAGGAAACATCCTCGAGTGGCTCTCCGATTTTAAACGCCTGAAGATTTAGATTTCTCACGTTGAGCTCTTCCACCGAAGTCGCGTAAGTGAAGCGCACCTTGGCAAAATCCTCATTATTTCCAGCAGTATCGCCCGTGACCTGGAAGCGATAGGAATCACTATTGCCCTCTTTCACCACGAGGACACTCTCCTCATTGACGAGGACCCCAAAAAGACGGCTATTCTCAGGAAGCGTAAGAGTCAGCGATCCTCGTTGCAAAGTCTCAATACCCAGTTCGGCCTGGTTCATCAATTCACCATCTGGAGACAAAACAGTGAGAAGAGAGCCGTTCACAACGCGCATTTTTGAGCCCGCGACCACAGAGTGATGAACCAGTGATACCGTAACTCCCCCGCTATTCTCGGTACTGCGGAGGAACTTTGCGGGGACACCGCTTCGATCCAACTGGAAGAGAATTTTCGGTAATACTGCCCAGTCAATAACATCCCAATCAGATACCTCGACAAGCTCCAAACGCAGGCGAGCGCCCGGTCGCAATGCCAGATAACTTTCCTGCTGGCGTGCTGAAGGAACACGAACAGGATTCACCTGACGGGAGGAATCGATCTGCTTGAAGGTCTTTTCAAATTCAATCCTCAAAGCCACACTACCAATCACCCGGCGTTTGAAGCGAACCTGCCAACGATCTCCTTCGATGTTCACGATATCCCGCACTTCGCCACCTGAGACTCTGACAGTCCGTGCATCAATTTCCTCGAGAGGCGGTAGAACGACTTCAAGATCTCTGATCGAAGCATGATCAATCTGTAGCCGAAGGTCGACGCGCGATCTGGACCGGCCCTTGCGAAGTTCGACATCAGCGAGAAGCTGTGCGGCCACGGAGGGCTCAAGCTGATCGACCGCAAGTGAGAGGGCCCACGACTTTTGCAAGAGACGGAATGCCAGCGATCCTGGCTGTGAGCCTCCCAGAGAGCGAGGATCGAGAGCAGACAGATCCTTTCTGCCAGCCACACTCAACTGAATCCCACGACCTGGCACGATCACCAACTGACCTGATTGGCGGTTGGCCTCGCGCAATGCGACTTTTGGAACCGTCCATTTTTTAACCGGAAGTGCCGGAGTCGCAGCAGTCAAGACAAGGGAGAACTGCTGTGTCCCTATCGTCTTGCCATTAAGATTCATCATCACGGATCTACTCCCCTTTTCCTCAATTTCGACCCAGTGATTCAAAGCCGCGCCAGTGAGCGATTCGACTTCGAAGCCCTGTGGCAAAGGGAAACTTAGACGAAAGACACCAGCACGTGTGATTGCTGCGCTGAGATCAACCGCTAAAACTGTCCGTTCTTCGCCGAAGGAAAGGCGCTGTTTCGAGTCCACCCGAACTTCCGGCGAAACCGGAGCCACCTTGATCTTAAGTGAAGCTTCAGCCTTGGAATAACGATAGGCTTTTTGGAGCGAGGCCAGAGGCTTTTTGGAGCGATCACGGGGAATGAGGCTGCTGCTAAAGTCAGCAAGATTCACCGGCGATAGTCCCTTCGCCACATCTCGATCGAGTTGGGCTTCCTTCCCGAAGGCCAATGCGAGCATGCCAACTTCACCGACTGCTCCCTGAACTCTCATCGGTGAAATGGAAATTTCGGCTGGCAGTTCGGCAAGTGCGCGCTGGGTTTCGACATCAATATAGAACGGGCGGGATTGGAAAGTAGCCAGTTCCACAGTAAGTAATCGCCTCGAGGGATCAAAGCGCCAAGGACCAACCAACTTACTGCTCACATCACTCACGGTGAAGCCATCGGGAACAGTCAAAACAAGTTGCTTCACCTGCCCTTGGGCGGGCCGAATCTTAACACGATGTCGGCCATCAACCACGCCAGGCCCCGGCACGAAGAGATCGTCAACCTCTGCAAAGAATCGCGAAGCCTCTGCAGCGACATCCCGAGCCTTGGGACCCAAGATGATGCGTGCATTCGGCTCCGGCGCCAGCCACAAGAGGGCCGAGCTTCCCTTGCCTCCAATTATCTTTGCTCTAACAGCCGAACTGCTGTCGATGGACCACCCCGCCTCTTCATAGGAAATCGTCAACTTTCTGACTGCGGCCAACCCGGTGAGAACCGGAACGCCCTTTGACACGAGGCCAGCTGGCGCCTGGTAGGAAAATGTTGCTTTAAAGCTGCCGTCAGTCGTTGGAATGACCAGATAGTTTCCAGCCTCCGTAACAACCCTAAGATTCTCACCCTCAAACCGGGTCAAGGTAGCCGGAGCCTGCACAAGAAGGAATTTTTCACCTGCTCTACCAGTCACTTGAAGACTGGCCTTGGACGACAATCGTCGATCTTTGATTTCCCAGGTCTCTTCGATTGAGTCCCCCGCCTTGATAACGCCCACTGCGGCCTGCTTGGCCTCCGCAGGCATGGAACCGAAGGCGGTAAAGAGCCCGATAAGCAGCAATGCGGTTGCAGCACCCTTTGGCCCAGGCCTCGGATCAGGCTCCTCTTTGTCCTCCCTATCATCATCATGATCCTCGTCCAATTCGGAGTCATCCTCTTCGCGGGTAAACATCTCTTTCCAATGATTAAGACAATTGCGTGCGGCAATCCACCACAGCGCCAAAATCATGATACCCAGGCCAGCAAAGAACCAACCTGCTCCACCAACTTGTGAAAGAGCTCCGTAGGAAAAGCCGAAACCAGCAATGGACAACAAAAGTTCGCGCCTCGCTCTCCAATTGAATGCCAACACGACCGACACGAAGGAAAGAACGACGACGAACAGGCCCAGATGAGAGACATTGAGCCCCCCCTTTTCCACATGAGCAACAGAAATCCCGAGAAGAGCATCAGGAGCTTTAACCGGAGCGTTGTATTCAAGCACGTCAGGCAATGCAACATACTGTTGGGAACCTTGATTCGCGAGATAGAACGCACCCGCAGCCGCGAATAAAACCAGAGCTGCCCCGATTAGCGAAACAGCTGCTTTGACGCGCATGATCAAGCTGCCAAACACCCAGGCAATCACCAAAATCCCAAAACTTAGCAAGGCCTCGTTTTCAATCCAATTGAACCCGTCCTCAAGGCTAAACGCTGTTGAAAGATTCAACCCCGTGGCTTTCTCAGGTTGTAATTGGTACCCCGTATCGGGTGTCACTTTCCAGCGAGTCATCAGCTGGGTGGTATCGTGAAGCATCGGAGTTAAAAGGAGCACTCGCTTGGCCCCCGCAACTCCGTCCTTGCTGGAATGAACTGTAACCTTCACGGGAAGGTTTGGAGAAACTGAATCTGGAAGTGGCACCAAGAAAAGGTCTCCGGCGGCGCGTAGGGTGACCTGCTTTCCATCAACCGCCACATCTCTAATCTTTAGCCCCTCGGGAACTGTGAGCTCAAGTTCCTGTCCATTACGGGTGCGGACATCAAAGTTGGACACCGTGACCACACCTCCATCACGCGCAATACGACTTTCGATCTCAGCATACTCGACAACTTGTCGCGCAGTTTCACCCCGGCTAAACCACGACACCTTTGCCTCCAAATTGAAGTCAAGTGAACGGAGTTGATACTGCCAGGCTTTCAGAGTCGGAGCGTTGGACATGAGCTGATACTCCGCAGGCAGCTCAAGCGGATCGAGTTGCTGCAATTCCTTGCTGACAGTATTCTCAGTCAGCTCAACTTGTCCCGGGCTGACCACTTGAATAAAGCCCCGCTCGGCTTGAACTTCCTCCGCAGTCACACCTCCAAGAGAAATCACATCCTTCGCCTTCTGCTCATATGTTACGAGTAATTGATAGGCGCCCATGATCGGCCGATGAAGAGGGACAATCAAGGCCCCTTCGGTGTTCCGATAGTCACGAATATCCTGACCATCAACTCCGAGATTCTCGATCCCAGTGGGAACATTCAGCTTCCACTCACTCACCGGAGCTCCGGTGACAAAATAGTTGAGAAGAACTGAAACATAAGCGGTCTCTTCTTGAAGCGAATAAAAGTGATAGCAGTCCACCTGCACATTTTGATTGAGAGCCACAATCTTCATCTGAGCGTTCCACTTATCAGAACGAATTCGGAAAGCTTGTTGCAAATTCGGCCCACGCTTGAGCAATCGGGCCAAAGGCATTTCTGCAAGACCTTCGACCTTGTCCGGATTCACCCGGAAGCCAGGAGTAGCGCTCACCCCAAGCTCTCCACTTACCACCGTGCTACCCGGGTATGCGAATGAGGGCAAAGCCCACGCGCCGGCTTGGGCAGGCTCATTCTTCTCAAGATGGACTTTAACCAATCTCCTCCCGGAAACTTCCTTACCGAAGATAACCTTCAGTCGACGCATTTCCTTTTCCGGCTCATTAACAACATAGTCGGAAACATCCGCACCGGTCAGAGAAACCACCGAGTAGTCAGCGGGGCCAAAAAATTCCCATTCACGGATACCAGCTTCGCGGATTTCCAACTCGAGATCAGCACGTAAAACGCGATCAGTCTCAGTGAGTTCATAAGCAAGATTTTGCGAAACATTGATCTCGGGCTTCACTCGCTCTGCGGAAACCGAGAAGGAACGATTGGCTGCAGGATAACGATAATGAAACACCTGACGAATCGACTCGGGAAGCTTGGCTGCCTCCGGATATTGATCGGGCGAAAGTTGGGTCAAACCGATTGGGTTCATCACTTCCATCCGAACCGCACCACGATTATACACCCGGAAGTATCCGGAATGGCGCACGGCCCCAACGGGAGTAAGGCGGAGAGGTTCAGTCTTCACTGGAAGAGCATCCACTGCCGATTGCGAACGAATCACGAAAGAGGCCTCTTTCGACACCGGGCGACTCAGGAGAATTTCAAGTATCCTCTCCTCCGTCACCTGCCAGCTCAAAACATTTTCACCTTCAACAGCAAGAACCTCGCCAGCCCCGGCGAGCTGCACGTTCAAGGAAGGAAGTACACCCTGCAATGTCTTTACCGTAAGCGAGGTCATTTGCCGAAGCAGGCCGGATCCGATCGAAATCTCGCCCATTGCCTCACTCGTGAAAAACAACTTTCCGTCTGTCGTTTTGCGTTCCGGCTGCCAGGCAAACAAACACTTTCCGGTCGCCGGAAGAAAAGCCGCATGCTCGGTCTTGCTAGCAATAGGACTCACTGGAAGCACCGGGTCAAAGACAGCCGTTGGAGTAATTCCCTTGAGCCTAATTGGAACCACGGCACCACTTGGCACAAAGAAGTCGATCTTCTTCCAGTCTCCGGCTGTTTGAACAGGAGTAACGAAGGCAAGATCCAGAGGGTAAACACCAGGTTTTTGAAACTCAATTTGATACCCGTCCGGCGCGAGTTTGAGGCGGTAGTTATCTGTGGCCACAGCCTCGACAGGAGCAGCACGACCACGAAGGATCGTAAACGAAATCGGCTCTTTACTGCTAACGTGTGCCGTTCCAATCAACCTGAACGAAGCTGATCCTTCTTTAGAAATCACATCACCGACAAGTTGGATATCGCGAAGTTCCACCGGAGCAGGTTGAGCAGCCGAAAGAGCAACACTCGCAGAGATTACAGCCCGGCCCGCCGCCGAAAGCTGATCTGTGCCCTCATCACTCTTAAGCTTCACCAATCCCTCCGCCGTTAGTAATTGATGACGCAAGCCCTTCTCAGCGGAGAGTGAATAAATCGCCGAGAACCCACTTGCACCAGCTGGACCAAAAGTCGAGATTGCTTGCGTGCTGGGCACTTTGATTGGGCTACGTTTAAACTTTACGACGAAGCTCAAACTCCTCGCCTTTGGGTCCCTCGGAATGAGATCAAGAAATCGAAGTTTTCCCTCCTGGCGGATCGCCCAACTTTTCAAATCCTTCCCCGTCACCGAAGTAATTGGAGCATTACCGAGAACTTCTACTGACAGGCGGTCTGCGCCACCCTGCATTACTTCAAATTTCAACTCGGCAGTCTCAGTCAATTCCTCGCTTGAGAATGTTGCCAAGGAATTCGCCTTGGTGACATAGAACAACTTTGGCTTGGTCTTAGGCGCGGGAGCTTCAATAACAATCCGGTGATCAACCTTATCCGATTTCACCGCGGCCGTCTCAACCTTGGTAGATACTTCCTCAGATATAGCCGGAGTTTCCGCCTCCTGAGCAACAAGCCAGGAGCTAAGAATGAGAGAAAGAGTGTAGTAGATTTTCATGGGATATTAAGAATGGGAGCGGCGCTCTCCTGAGAGGCGAAAGTTATGATTTGGAAAAAGTTGAAAGCGGGGCTTCTGTGCATTAATCACCAGCCTGCTGAAGCATGGTTTGAAACTCGTTGAAGCGTTTCTGATTGACGAAAGACGGCCTCAAAAGTTGAGTCTCTTGACGAAGGTTCTTGAGATCAACCCGATCTCCCACCGGGCTGCCCTTGAGTTTTTCAGCAAAAAGCGCGGCCACACTGGCGAGTCGCAATTTTGGATCCGCCTTTGAGAAGAAGTCCGCTTCCTCCTGATACGGTATTGACCAGGTGCGCTCGACCATTTGATTGCTTGAAGTATCAAAGAAACGAACTGAAACGGTGCCGATATCCCCACGCCCCTCAGGCATTGGCTCAAAGTGATAGAGCGCAACTCCACTCTCTTCGGCAGCCATTTCTGCGGCATCAACCGAATCATTCCGGAAATCCTCCTTCTTCAATTTATGCTTCTCAAAACCATAGAGTTTGAAAGTAGAAACACGCTCCGGATTAAACAAGACCTGAACCTTCACATTCTTGGCAGCTGGACGAAGTGCTCCGGCAATCTGTCGGGCGAAGCCATCGTCAGCATCCTCCGGACGATCTAGGAAGTAATAGCGCCCGTCACCTTGCTTGGTGAGAGAACTCAGCACGTCATCATTGAGTCCGTCGGCTCCAACACCACAGGCATCAAACGCAATGTCGGCGCGGCGCATGGATTCAACCTGGCTTGCAAGATTTTTCGGTTTGGCGGCCCCCAAATTGGCGGCTCCATCCGTGAGTAAAATGATGCGATTTTGCGCTCCCTTTAGAAACTGTTGTTTCGCCAACTGAAGTCCGGTCGAAAGGGCTTCTTCAAGATTAGTTCCCCCTTCGGTCAGAGGATTAGCGACAAATCCCGCGAGCTTCGCGACGTCATTTCCTTTTACTCTTTCTGCCAACAGTCGTGGTGTGCGGGCAAAACCAACAAGTGTCACCTCATCGTTCGGGTTCAATTGGGCTGCCAGTAAAGCAAAGGCTTTCTGCACACTCTCGGCACGATCAACACGCTCCATCGAGCCACTTTGATCAAGCAAGATCGTGAGACGAAGTGGAGTCGCGGCATTACGCCCGAGCGAAGCGGTGCTCATAGAAACTCTCATCAGGTTTCTCTGCTGCATGAATGGATGGGAGCCTTGTTCGATCTCACATGAAATTTTCTCGGCTTGGGTCGGTTTGACATCGTCATAACTGAGCGCATTCACAAACTCTTCAGGACGAACTTTCGAAGCATCCGGCCAGTTCCCCTGGCTCAATGCTGACTTAGCCAACTTAAACGAAACGTCACTGACATTGAGCGAAAACGTAGAATCCGTCTTCTCTTTCGTTGAGGTTTCGAAGCTATTGGTCGAATCCTTTTGAAGTCGATTTGGATCAGCAAAGAAGACCACCTTCCCTTCTTCGACCCGAACCCTATAACCTGCTTGTCTGGCAATACCTTCAACTGCAACTTTCAAAGGAACATTTTTTAAGGTGAGTTGCCCAACAAGAGCCTCCTGATTCACCCCCTCCTCGATTTCCACATCAAAGCCCTTCTTACCATTTTCGACAGTTGTAGAGTCCAACTCAATAGATCTCAGTTTAAGAAATTCAACAGCCTCGTTAATGGAAGCCCGGTTTAGTTGAACTTCCGGCAAGATCAGTTGATTTAGCTTCGCATTGGTGATTTCATTACCAGCGTAACGCGCTTTCGCAAATACACTCGAAGCATCTTCACGACCAAATCGAACTGCGAAATCATCTTGAATCGCAGTCGTTCCAGTCACCTCGCTGATCTTGTCGAAAACTGCGCTGAGAGGTGCGTTCTTCATTTCGATGTTCGGAAGCTTGCGATCAAGGATACCTGCATCATCAACCACCAGGTTAAGTCCCTTTTGTGATTCATCGATTGTCGTATTATCCAACTCAACCGAACGTTTACGGAGCACTTCGAGGGCTTCCCCCACCGTTGCGTTTTCGAATCTCACTTCCGGAACAATAATATTATTCACCTTACTTACGACCGATCTTTCACCAGCAAGTGAAGTTGGATCACCAGGTAATAATGAAAGCAAACTATCAGATTCCCTCCCACTATCTGCTTCATTAACTCCGAACAGGAAATTCTGTGAATCAGCCATGGCGCTGGAATCTTCACCTTCAGAGAGGCCGGAGATACTTTCAGGAAGGGATGTATCCCCATCAGAATCAGTCTCACCGTATGATTTCTGATTCAAGGCCGCCTCATAATAACTGCTCTCGCTTGAAGCTGTTTTTCCCATCCACCGATAGGCCGCCTTGTTTGAAGGATCGACTTTCAATGTGTTTTCGAACTCCTCCTTCGCCTTGTCGTATAATCCCAGGTTGTAGTATGCCTCCCCGTTGTAAAGAGCACGTCTCACCTGGTCGGTTTCTTCTGATGAAAGTTCACTTCCTGGAAGATCATCGAGTCGGGAAAGGCCCTGTTTCGCCTCGGTAAGTTCGCGCTTGGACTTTGTAAGTTTCTCACGAACCTCTTGGTCGGAAAACTCTTTCTCAGACTCAGACGGCACTCCCAGTGCCCATGCCCGATCAACTTCCATCAACATCTCGGCACGGGTCTGATCATATGCGGCGCGGTAATAATCGCTCTTGATTGCGGAGGTTCTTTCCATCAAGCGACGGGCCGCCTTGTTGTAAGGATCAATCCGTAGAGTTTCTTTGAACTCTTCCTCGGCCTTGTCGTAGAGGCCCAAATTGTAGAGTGATTCGCCCTTGTAGAGATTTCGGCGAACCTTATCGACATCATTGGTGTGCTCGTATGAAACGCTTGCCTCGGTGCGGATAGAATCATTGAGATATTCAAGCCCCTTTACGGCGCCACTCCTATTCATCTCTTCCGAGGCAACCCACAACCCATCGTCCGGTAACGAAGTTCCGCCTGGGTTCGCTCCATCGTTTGGGGCCACAATCCCATCAAAAAACACTTCGTCGTTTTCTAGCTGCCTAGCAATAATGGTCGGGCGACCGACTGTACCCGATTTAGACTTTGCTGATATCCTTTTCCCTTCCGACAAGCCGTCTAATGCGTCAAGAGAGGCGGGAGGAGATGGAGCCACTGACGCAGCCGCAACGGGCGCCCTCTTTTTCAAGGAAAAACTTGGCTTATTCGAAGTCTTTAATCCCCGGGCCGACGCCCCGGCTGATCGCCCCTCCTCCTTGTCCTGAAATGCCATCACTCCCGTTGCCAATTCGGCCTCTTTCTTCGCACGAGTTTCGCGAGTCAAAGCTTCAGTCTCTCCATCTTCAAATCCAAAAGGATCTTTTTGGGCCAAAGGATCCCGACCATTGTCATCGGTCAATTCAAAATCCCAGTGGGCGTCATCATCTAGAGGCGGTGATTCCGACAAAGAATTTCCGGGGGAGACAGAATCAAAACGAGAATTAGAGGCAGGTCTTTCAACAATCCCACCCGCTATTGTTCCTCCGGTAATAAAACTTTCACCTCCTCCAAAGCCTTCACCAAAATCATTTCCGTCACCGAAATCATTGTTTGGATTAGCAATCCCAACATCCGGAACCGGAGTCACCGTCGAAAGGGCGCTGTTGGCAACGATTGCCTTGCTCATTGAAGGCGCTGGTGCAGCGGGCTTCTTGGAGTCTGCCATTTGAGAATTCTCACTATGAAAGATCTTATCCGAGGGGTCCTTCAATGCTTCCGGCGCATTTTCAAGAGAACCAGCTTGCAACGCAGTCAATTCCAATTCCTTGAAATTTACGGCAAGAGCATCATCCAAAACAGCCATCGCTTTATCAACCTTGCCCTGCTGCTTGCGCTTTCCTGATAAAGGGATTCCCCAGCTTTCGGGCTTGGAATCACGAGAGTCAGGAATTTCTTGCCTTCCCCTGATCATGCTCAATCCCGACTCCTTATCCACTGGAACCGAAAATTCCGAGCCACCCGAGATTGCAAAAGCTTCGGAGCTGCGCTGTTCCTTTGCACCTTGTAAACGGCTTTCTACCCTATGCTCTTGCTCTGTCTTTGCCGATTCAATGGGCTGACTCAACACCAATATCACCAAGGTGAGGGCAAGGCAGGCTGCGCAGGAATATATCAACCGGCGTTGTGCAATTCCGGAAATGCGCTTGCGCCGTCCTTCCTCCATTTTATGGCGCTTTCGCTCCTCGATCTTGGCCAAGATCTCACCCCTCCTATTTTCTGACAGCTTCCATTTGAAGTCCTCCTCGTTTCGGTGCGCCTCTGACACGACTCCGTGAATTTTTTTGAGACCTGTCCTGTAAGCCTTCAATTCAGGCTTCTCCGACATCAATCGTTCCAGTTCCTCGGCCTCGAAAGCTGAGGCCTCACCGAGAACCAGAGCCACGATTCGAGCTTCCAGCTGTGGCTCGATATAGGTTTGAAGTTCGTCGTTCATATGCGTGTGAAATTAAAAATGGCTGATCCCAGAATTGCGAAGGCGCTCGCCGAGATCCTTAAGTAAATGGTGGAGTCGATATCCCACATTGCCGACGCTCATCCCAAGCTTATCCGCTATTTCCTGATATTTAAGGTCCTGAAAATATTTCATTCGGACCATGGACTGATCGCGCTCCTCCATTTCTGAAACGAGCATTTGGATCATTCCGACTGCTTCGAGACGGCCTAATTCGTCATCCGGTCGCTCGAGAGCAGATTCGCGATCGCTTGGTGATTCATCCAGGGTTTCGCGTTTATTTTTGCGAAGGATGTTAAACGAAAAATTCCGCACGCAGCGAAAAAGCCATGCGCGGGGTATTTCAACTTCTTCCCAATGTTCGTGGAGCTTAAGAAACGCGTCCTGCACAACTTCCTCGGCAAGCTCACGCCTCCCTAGCAACCCGAAGGCATAACGAAGTAGCGGACTTTCCTCCGCGGAAAAAACCTCTTCGAGAGACTGCCGGCTCACAGGCAAGGTTCTTTTACCGGGTAGGCGCATGATCGATGGCCGTGAGGCCTGGTATGAACTTCCTTGGGACACGAATGAGCATTCTTTTCATTGGGATAGACATCTCAATTGACGAATCCTTAGAAAAAAGATCAGTTTTTTCGCCGAGATCGAATTTAAGGTCACCTTTCGATGATAACAGGCCCTCGTTAAAACATCAAACCGCCTCGATTTGCCTTGTGATCTCCAGAGCGATCGCAAGTGCGTCGGCCCCCTGTTTTCCGGTCACAGCCGGGGTTTTTCCTCCGCGGACACTCTCGACAAATGCTGCGAGCTCCAGCTTCAATGGCTCGTCCCTCTCAACCTCGACTCTTGCCTTTTGGATTGCTCCTCCTTCTTTCCAAAATATTTCACCCGACTGCTCCTGATAATCGAGGGATAGGTAGCCATCATCCTGAAACACCCGAATTTTCCGAAGCCTTTCAGGGCTAATTCTGCTCGCCGTAACGTTTGCAACACAACCATTTTCGAATCGGAGCCTAGCATTGGCGATATCCTCGCTCTTCATCAAGACCGGAACTCCCACCGCATCAATGCTGGCGACAGGCGATTTGACGAGATGAAGAATGATTTCAAGATCGTGAATCATGAGATCTAAAACGACACCAATATCGATACTTCGGTTAGGAAAGGGAGAAAGACGGTGAGATTCAATGAACTTCGGGTGGTTCAGCTTTGCCTCCAGCTCACGCATCACCGGGTTAAAGCGCTCGATATGCCCAATTTGTAGAATTCGGTCATGTTCCTCAGCCAGCTCGACTAGCTGCTTGGCTTCTTCAACACTAGAAGCAATTGGCTTTTCCATAAGAATGTGTAACCCACCGTTCATTAGCACCCCACCTACTTCGA
>JBDNAG010000154.1:0-26561 GCA_039768565.1 Akkermansiaceae bacterium
AGTGCTCCCTTGATCAAATCGATAAACCAATTGGTTGCCAAGACTGGTAATGCCCACAGATCCATCAGGCGCAACGTCCAGATTACCTAACCCAAAGCCGTCGCTACCGCTTCCATGGGGAACTCTCGTCAATTCGATGATACCAGTCGCCGGAGTCCATTTCATGACTGCCTGGAGACCACCTCCAACAATCGCACCATTGAAATAAATCGTTTGCTCATTGGGAGAAACCCATAGCCCCCGCCCTGCGCCAAACCCTGCGGAGTGATGGAGCACAGTCAAACAGCTGCCATCAGAAGCGACACGACGAATCTTGGCATTGTCAGTATCCAAAATATAAAAGGTTCCATCCGCCAGGACGTGAAGACCATTCGGATTATTGAGGGCCACCAATGTGGCCGGAGTTGCCGTATCGGAGCCGTCACCAGAAAAGTGCGTGCCTGCGACCGTGGATAGAACATCTCCGTTTTCAGAGATTCGCAGCACACTATGCGACTCCTTATCTACAATATAGATTCGGCCAAAGGCATCGGAGCCACAATCGTGAGGATTTGAAAGCTCAACCGTCAAGGGATGCCCCCCCTCAAACACCGAATTCCACGAATTCGTATCCTCGTCATTCCCAATACCTGCAAGGTGTCTCAGTTCGCCGAACCCTGAAAGTAACAACGTTTCTCCTACTACAGCCGGGGAAAGAAGACAAAGAAGTAAAAGAATAGTCCGCATGCCGACTGGCCCATCATAGCAGTGCCGCGATAAAATGAAATAGAAAGATGTTTGTCGCATCAAAGCCCATGTTCCCTCCCATTTCGAATGGGGTTCGATCCTATTCGCATCAATTTGCAACCGCTTATCTCCCAGCTCTCATTCTGGTAGGACTTCACCATGTTGAAATCGAGAGCGAAGAAAAAAATTAGCACTAACAAGTAGACCAAGTTACAAGAAGTCGAAATGGCACTAGTATTTGCCAGCCTCGGTGAACTGCTCGAAGCCAGCGAAGGACACCCAAAAGAGCTTAGCAATTAAATCTCTTTCGAAGTCGCCCAAACCAAGGACCCGGAAATAGCGCGCACTCCTGAGCCCAAGACCGTCATCGATGGCTCAAAGTGATACGGCAAAGACGAGGAATACTCTTCCGTCCCAACGTCCTGATAGAATAGAAAGCAGTCAAAAGATCCAGCTTTGGGACAAATACGGGGCCTACCGAAAGCGGAAGCTTTCGGCCACCTTATTTCTTCACGAGGGACTCAAGATACTCAAGGAGGCTCGCCGCTTCATGAACCGTAAATCCATTCATCAAACCTTGAGGCATAAGTGAAGTCGGCAAGGTGGCACGATCCTTGATTTGATTCTTTTTGAAAGTATGTTCGGCACTGCTAATGTCCCGGATACTTACGCTATCTCCGGCTTCATCGGTTACAAACCCAACGAAAGATTTACCATCTTTGAGACTGAAAACATTGGTCGCAAACCCTTGGGCGATCGTTTTGTTTGGAACAAGAATCGCTTCAACCAACTCATTTCGACGGTAGGTCTCAGCAATGTTTCCAAGGTAAGGCCCCTTCTGCTTCTCATCCTGTGATACAGTGTGACAGGCATTACAAGTGGCCCGGGCAAAGATCGCCTGCCCCAGGGCAACATCTCCTTTATAATCGGTGATTTTTTTAATCGCTTCCACTAGTTTCAGGGTAGCAATTTTCGGAGTTTTATCTGCGCCGGGGGCCTGAATCTTAAGCCGGCCCGCCGCATCCTTAGCGGCCTTCGCTACTGACTTATCAGGATCACTGAGAGCGATGCGGATCCGATCATTAATAACAGGATCACGCAAATCGCGGGCGGCATTGATAAAGGCAATCTTCTGCTTGGGATCAGACCATCCCTTCGCGATCGCCTTCAACGACATCTCGCGCGACTCGGGCGAGCCACCTTTGCGAGACGCCAGGGTCACCACCGCCATCGCGGCATACTTTCCCTCGGGAGTTCCCGGCTCTTCCGCCGCCATTTTCTCAAGCGCGAGGTGGTGATTTTCCAGCTTGGCTGACTTGAAGAAGTAACCCGTCGCCGCCGCTTGCTGCTTTCCGGATCCCTTGATCTTATCGAGTTGCACCAGCGCCTTGAGCACGGCAGGAAGAGATGACTTATCATCGGAGTTCACGAGAATCTTCACGGAGTCAGCAAGAGCATCAGCCGGAGTCTCGGGATCGCTGGCCCCCTTCACAACCAAGGAAATTGCCTTTGCCGGAACGATTCCGCCGGAGGCGATTTGCTTGATCGCTACCGGGATCAACTTGTCGTCCTTGAGCGCGAGATCAATGATGCGCTCCAAAGCGTCGTTGGCTGGAATACGATTTTTGTTCAGCTTGGTAATGATAAACGCGGCTTCCTCGGCCGGAGCATCTTTAAGGATAGCCTTGAGAATCGTCAAAATACGATCGGACTCTTCCCAAGTCGCGAGTTGGTAATAGGGCCCACGTGTGTCCGGACGAGTGCCCCAAGAATCACCCTTCCAATCGGCTTCCTTGTGATAAAGGCGTGCGAGTGTAGAAAGAAGCGGGCGGCGCTTTTCAGGAATAGTCTCAGACTTCAAACGCACTAGCAAACCATCCACAACCTCCTTCTTGTGCATCCGCATCAGTGCCCATGCAGCCGCTTTCCGAGTTTCAGCGTCATCGGAGTTGACCTTGGAAAAGGCCGCTTCGTGCGCCGACATTTTCGCCAAAGCACGATAGGCCGTATGGCGGATGGCGGAATCCGTAGAGGACAGATACTTTGAGATGAAGACAGCCGCTTTGGAGGACACCTGTTTCTCATTGAGCTTAGAAAGCGCAAAGATTACCTCAACGATTTCTCGTGGATTACTTCCCTCAGGAATTTTCGTAAAAACGTCCAAGGCGCCATCAACGCTAATTGGATGAGTCACCTCTCCATAAGCCCTAATTAAAAACGGTTGAATTTCTGGAAGAGTTCGTCCAGCAACCAGTGCCATAAGCGCTCCCGACTCAGGTGATCTCAACGACATTGTAAAGATAGCCGCAATCCGAGCGGAAAGTGCTTTATTGGTATTACAACTTAGTTTTCCCAAGGACTCAGTCAATTCGATGCTGTCCGCACGCCCTAAAAGGGTCCGCTGCGCCGCCAAAGTCCGAATATGCGACGGCGAATCGAGAGCCTTCACCAAGGCCTCATCGCTCATCTTCTCAAAATCAGGAAGCGGCTTCGGGGTGTAACCCTTAGGAGTCACGCGGACGATGTATCCTTGATCTGGGCCAGCCCAATTGAAGGTCGCGGGGCCTTTCCACGCGGCTTGATAGACCGCAGACATCCCATCAACATCAGCATCGGTGGGACGGCTCACTTTGATAAATTTTTGCGGTGGAGAACCTTCTTTAAAAGTGGCACCTAGCGGCTCAACGGTGTGACGAAAGAGCCCCGCTCGACCCCAATCGCAAGTGAAGGGAGCTTTGTTCCATTCTTCAGGAAAACCCGGCTCGTGAATATAGACACCCCCACACCCGGAACCACCACCGTAGTCGGCGAGGGGGTGAATATGCTCCTTTTCGAAGTTCTTATAAAGTCGTGGGTAACCATGATCAGAAAGCGGGGTAAAGTGATGAAAACGCACATCCCAGCCGCCACCATCGTTGGTGTTATCGCGGGCAAACATATCGAGAGTGGGTGAAATTGGCGTGGCTAAAATGTTGCGAGTTCCTGTGGAGAATAACTCAAGATTGGAGCCGTCGGGCCGGAACCGAATGACGCCACCGCCTCGATGTTGCAAGGTGCGCCCATCCGTTCCGGTCGCCTTCATGAAGCCAAAGTCCCCACCCGCAATATAGATCCACCCGTCGATGCCCATCGTGATATCATTTGTAGTATGGTCGGCCGGACGGTCCTTGAAGCCGAAGGCGACATCGGAAATGAGCCGCTTTGATTCCTCGGCCACGCCATCGTGGTCGCGATCAAAGAAGACCGAAATGTGCGGCGGGTGAAGAAGATAGAGTCGATCTTGATCCCAGATCAATCCGCGCGGCGAATCGATATCACGGATAAACTCGGTGACCTCATCGGCACGACCATCCTTGTCGGTGTCACGAAGTCGCAAGACACGACCACGATTTGGCTGACGGCCTAGCGAGCCATTACCATCAGACGAAACATAAAGATCTCCTCCGGGCGAAGCTGCGACATAAACGGGATAATTTGCCGAATGCCATGACGCGAAAAGAGTCTTCTCGAAGCCTTCGGGAACTTCGCAATCCTTCAAGATCGTTGCTTCCTCTTCAGGAGTGAGCTTGACGATTTTTGGTTTGATATTTCCGGACTTTTCAAAACCCTTGCCGGATGCTCCCTTGGTCTGACTAATTTCCTTTTTATCCAAAACGGGGAAAAGCTTAAGTTTGCCCTTCGATCCTTTGAGGCGGAGCTCCCATAGAGCAGGCCATTTTCCGGTTTGCTGGGCCAAGGTGGTGACACGGAGGAACTTGATCTTATTTGCCTGAAAGCTGTCCTTGGTGTCCGACTTCCGTGCGTTCTTCGAACCATCATGCGCCATCGTCCACTCCTTGCCATCGAGCGAGGTCTCGATCTTATATTGATACCACTCGTTACGCTGCTCCCAAAGGATCTCAGCTGAAGTTACGGTGGTGAGTCTTTCGAACTCCAGCTGCAACCAAGCGGGGTGCCTTGCACCGTTGGCGGTCCAGCGAGTTTTGACATCTCCATCGATGGCTTTCCAAGGGTAGTGCTTGTCGCTGACCTGGGTCGAGGAAGCAGTCAGCTTAACCTTCACGGCATCTTTTGCAGGCTTTCCGAAGAGTGATTCCACTTTCTCTTCCTTGGCGCCCATCTCCGTGATGACGTTGGAACCGGTGTAAGGTTTGAGATAGTCGTCATTCAACTTGCCAGCGGCCCAAAGTAATCCACGCGTTACGAGATCCAAGTAACGGGGATCTTCAACTGTGAAAGTATTATGCCCAATCGTCGTGGAGAAAGTCGGAGCTCCTTGCTTGGTGTTGGTCCAGGCAACGACTGCGGAGTTTTCCCGATCACCCACTTTCTGAGTGGCGAGGGCGAGCGGTTCGGCATCGAAGATCTCGCGATTATTATAAAGTTCTTCGTTTTTCGTAACCCAGTTCTCCAGCGGCTTGGTAATGGGGTGATCAGGATTGGTGTAAGTAATTTCGAGAGGCTTCTGCGGTCCATGTCCGGTAGAGTGAAGACCGAGGTGCTTGGGCCACTTATCGGTGCCATTGCGGAAGGAATGCATCGCGCAATGGAGGTGAACTGCGGGAATGGTTTTGTGAACTTCAAGAATGTTCTCCATCGCCTTGAGGTCCTTGTTATTGGCGGCACACTCGTCATGAATGATGATGTCGTAGCCCTTGGCCCAATCAGGATCGTCATAAAGTGGCAGTGGCGGGTTGGTGGTTCTGTCACGCGTCCACATCACGTCGACGCGAACATTTGCGCGCTCCTGGATTCCTTTATACAGAACCTCGTGCTGATTCACGTAGTCGTGGCAGCAACCACCGGCAATCAAGAGGGCCTTGAGTGGGCGGGCAAGTTCCGACTTGGAAGCTTCCTTTTCCTGCCCGTTGGCAAGGAAAAGAGAGCCCAGAGCCGCGACGGCAAGGAGGAGTGGAAAAAGACGCTTCATGGGTTGGCATAATTCGTTACGAATCAGCCAATTCTTTCAGTCAGCCACTCCAACTAACTCAATTCTCAATCACCCGGAGTCGCAGAAATTGCTTCACAGAATCCGAAACCGGCGTTGGGACCCGAAAGGTGCGCGTCACGCTACCATTTGCATTTGAGACAGAAGGCAAAATTTCCTCAATATCGGCGGAGTTGGATGACCAGCCGTTTAGGTTTGAGGAAACTTCAACAAAGCCCACTACTGAATCCTGCCCTAGAACTTGGAAGAAGGAAAAGGTAAGGAAATCTTCGCCATCTACTTCCGTGATCGAAGCGCGGGGAGCATGAGTTGCCGCGTCGTTTTCACCGGGAAGTGAACCGACGAAGAATTCGACAAGATTCGGCAGACCATCACCATCGGGATCATCCGAGGAGCCGGAGGGCTCCCCAGCACTAAAGACATAACTTTGCCACTCATCATAAGTGAGAGGCCTCGGTGCTCCTCCGGGAAACCCGCCGACTTGCGCGGAGCCAACCCAACTTGCCGCCAATGTGTGATCGGGGTTCGAAGCAGGATCTGCGAGAAGAAGCGAAATCCCGTCACCATCGGCACAGGCGGGCCACGGGTCGGAATCATCATAGATAAAGTCACGCACCACACCCGCCGACGTTTCTATAACGATTTGCTCGCCACCGTTTGAAAGCCCACCGCCATATTGACCGGCAAGCAAGGTTTCAAATCCATTTCCATACCGTTGCCTGAACGCATCGAAGCTTCGAACCAAAATGACTGAGGCATTGGGTGCAAGCGAGGTCACGAGACCCTCGGCAAAAGTGAAACTGATTCCATCGGTGAAGGAGAGGTCGGTGAGATCAAGCGTTTGGTTTCCAATATTGCGAAGCTCGATGAATTCAAAGTCATCAGGATCGGAAAACCCGGCCGCAAGCTCGTCAGTATTCGGTGGAGCCGGATGATAATGAATCTCCGAAACAACCAGGTTTGAGGAGTTGGGCTGGACGAGCCCCACCTTAAATTCGGCTTCTGTCAGCGCACTCCACTCCCCTCCCAGACTGCGGAGGCGGGACTTCACCATCACGACAGATTGAGGCAATGAAACCGGAGAGACATACGCGAGAGCGCCAGCTCCCACCGCATTCCCAAAGTCGCGTGGATCCGAACCATCAAGTGTGTAATAAATGGTACCGGTTCCGCCGAACATCGTGACCTGAAAGCCATTGGAAACCTCTCCCCCATATTGACTATAGTTAGGGGGGGCGGTATTTGGCCAATATCCGGCATCGCGGAATTGCTCATCATTGGGCCCCAGGAGATAACTTCGGCGAGATGAACCTGCAGCAGACCAATAACGCCAGAATTCGGTATCAACTGTTTCATTGGAACGCTCGTCGAGTAGCGGTGAAAATTCAGAGATCGCATTATCGATCACCTCTTTAACCTTGGAAGTATTTGGTGAAGAATCGTCAAGAGTTCCACCATTGAAGAAGTGTTTGTGAATTCTGTCTGCGAGAATGAGACGAAACTCCGGCCACCGCTCCAGGCGCTGGAACATCTGGGAGGTCGAATCGGATTGATCGAGAAGATCCTCTGTAATGATGTTGTAGTTCACCGGCTTGTTGCTGTTGCTATTACCAGTCCGGCGAGGGTGCCCAAAAGCGCCCTCGGCATCCCACATGTAATATCGATAACGGCCATCGGCGGAGCGCTCACGAGCCGAAGCCCAGTTGTTCTGGGGCCAATCCCATGTGGCTCCATAAATATTAAGCAGGAAGTAATCGGCCATCGCAACGGGGTCAACGAGCTCCAGCGCACTTTCCCAATTTGACTGACTGTTCACATTGGCGGCCTGAAGCCGGGTATTCAGTTCGGCCCAGGCATCATTGTCACCTTCGGCAAGTCCGCCATCGGCATTACCAGCCTGCCGAATATCCCACTCACCCGATCCCGGATAGTGGGCCTGGAAAAACGGCTCCCGCAATCTCTCGCAGGTGTTGTAAAACCCCTTCCACTCACCATTCAAATAGAGGCTGTTGAAAACCCCACGTGATCCCACATTCCCCATATCAAGAAAGAGACGACGCATCACCTCGTCCTTAATATGGGGATTATTAATGTCATTCTTACCGGCGCGCGGACGAAGTTGCTCAAAGGTATCAACCGGATAATCCTCGCCAAAAATCGGGTAGGTTACCGAGGAATCTTCATACTCGTCTCGGAAGTAGAGGTTAAAAGATGGCTTGTCCCTCGAGTTGGTCGCCCATGGTGAATTTTCGATTCCATTCAGAGTCATACGGGGCCGTGAATAGTTACTGGCCGCCATGCGAAGACCCGCATCCTCCCGAAATCCCTGAGTCGAGTTTGCAGCATAGAATTCGATAAATGCGGGCCGTTCGAAGGCACGGCCACGTTCCCGCGCCATGTTATAATCGCCCTTGTTAACCCCCTCCCATTGTGAATCAACGTAGACTCCACCCTCAATCGAAAGAACCCCGTAAGGTTTCGTGAAGGAGCGGTCGGTATCAGCGGTAAACAACAAGGCGGGAGCAGAAATGATATTAGAACTCTGACTAACCAAAAAACTCCCGGACTTCGTCTTGGATGAAATTGCCCCATCTAAAAATGCGCGAGCCCGAATACTGTGCGCGGTGCGAGAATTGATCCGCGAAAGTGACAATGAGCTAACGTAGTCGATACCATTCTCAAGGGTGGGCTCGGTTCCATCCGTGGTATAGCGAATGGTAGCGCCGGGAGTCGCTGTCGTGATTCCCAGCGTCACGGGTCCAGTATGAAAACCACTGGGAGTATCAAAATCCGGTTTCTCGACAACAGCGGTAAATGCCGGCCCGCCATTCGCCGCACCGGGGGATGGTTCGGAAAGGTAAGCGAAGTCTCCTCCTCCTAGAGGTATCCCGAAGGAATAAAAATCAAGCTGTCGCGGAAAGCCACCAGCAAACTCGGTTCGCAGCACTCCGAAATCATCAACCAAGGCAAGGTATTCCCCTCCGGAATCCAGTTTGAAATTCGCATGCAAGTAAACCGGAATCAATCCAGTGGTATCAAGATCATCGGCCAGTATTAAGAGATGGCCTTCGGCCGGGATGGTGGTTCCCGGGGGGAAAGTCCACTTACGAAGGTCGCCTTCACTATCAGTGAGAGACCACCCGGTCAGGTCAATTGCTGAGGCCCCGTTATTCGAAAGCTCGATCCAGTCTACAAATTCAGCACGCATTTCCTCAACTGGCGCTGCCGGTTCAAAGACTCCACCAGACGGCTCGCCAACTCCTGGCTGATACAGCCAATCCTCACCACTCTGAACAAGGCTCGCACTAGCCCCGCCCCGGGTATAATCAGCCTGAAAGGAATCGAGCGAGATCGTCTGACCTGTCGTCGAGTAGCTCTCGTCACGAATTCGTAATCCGGGAGTGAAGGTAGTCAGATTATTGGCATTCAGATAATTCAGAAACGCCGAGCGCTCGGCACTATCTCCCTGCGCCAGATCGACTTCATAAGTAGCCCAAACACCCGGATCATCTTCAACCACTTGAAGAAATTCATCCTCATCCAGCGTGCGTCCAGTGTAACGGACCTCGTCGATCAAAACATCATAGCTTCCTCCAAATTTCCCGAACTCAATCACCGAAGAGGGGTGGACATATCCGCTACCATCGTTGTCGACGAGGGTCCGGGTTTGCATGAGTTCATAGTCGTAATAAAACTTCACCGTCCTGGTATCCTCATCGAGAGACAAGGCCACGTGATGCCAGCCAGGACGATCGTTCACACCATTTCCATCGAGCGCCCAATCGGAAGGATCGTTGTAACTTGAAACCAAACCGTTGCCCGAATCTGTATCGACCCAGATTCTCTGCTCGGATGGGATGGACGAGCCACCGGTGGGGCCGAGCACAAAATTGGTGTTGTCACCGTCCGGTGTATCCAACCGGGATCGAATTCTTCCGAAAGCCCCCCTGGCAGCGTGATCAAAATCGATCTGCCAACGCGAATTGCTGGCAGCGTTGCGGCGTAAAAATGAATTATATCCGGATGGCTCACCATCGATTTTGATGAACATCTCGATCGTGAACGAAGTATTAAAATCGGAATTATTTGGCACTGAAAGCCGACGATTTGAAGCCGACACATCCATCGAAAACTGGTTGTTCCTCGCCGCATTCGCGAGCGGATCAAAAATGATCGATCCGGGAATATCACTTGAGTAGGTCCCACCTCCGCTACCGGAAGGAGTGGCATCAAATCCATTGCTTGAAGAATCGTTGGCAACTAAAATGACCGATCCATTGCTTGCTCCTCCGTCGTCAAATCGCCAGTAACCCAAAGTCTCGTCACTGGATGCAGCAACCACCGGAAATCCGGACGCCGAAACCACGCCATCGGGAGATTCGGCAATAAAGTCAAACGCTGTCCCGGGATCCCCCTGATATAGAAACGAAATTCGTGTCTCACTCAAATTCGCAGCGGAAACCACCCCGGGAGTCCAGTGCGCCGACATGTCCACCGAAGGAAACAGCAGGGCGGCAGCATCCTCGATACCCTGCCCCGTTAAGGTGTAAGATATTGCACCATCGCCGCCCTCACCCGCGCCGGAATCAGAGAGACTTCTTACTTCAAGGCTGGCCCAGCTCCCTCCACTCCTGACGAAAGGTGATCGCTCGAGCCACCCTCCCGGTGCCAGTGTTCCGGTTAGGACGTTTGAGACCGAACCTCCATTGTTTTGATGAGTGATGAAAGCACCGTTTGCATTCGAAAAGTCCTCGGCTATGACATTGATCAAGGTGATCCCGGCATCAATACGGAGCGCTCCATCGAATAACAAAGACGAGTCAGCATCCCGATTCGCCACCTGCACCGCGATCGTGTTTTCACCTTCCACCAAAAGATCCGAGGCCCTTCCCAGGTTTAAGACGGCGGGAGTTCCTTCCGTGGAGTCTTCGTTAAATGCAACTTGGTCTGAATAAATAAACATTCCCGGCGCACCCAAATTGCACCGTGCCGCTTCCCTGCCATTGATCAGGACAATGATCCCGTCATCGAACTCGGTTGTGAATATAAGATCGGCCAATGACGCGGCTTGGGCAGCAGATGCCATGAACGTTTTTCGCAAGTAGAGTGATGGGGTCTTGCCCTGAAGGTCAGAACCCAGATTGGTGGAAACACTCCCGTATCCAAAACCCAAGGGAGCTGACCCGGAGAGCCAACCCGAATCATTAAAAGAGGGCGAAAACCAAGGAATCCCCGCCCCAAGACTGGACTGGCCGGAGTCCGAATACTTTAAGAGTCGGTCTGATGAAGCGCCACTGATTTCGCTAATGACGACATCACCGCAAATAGCGGAGGGGAAAAGGAGGAAGAGAGGGAAGCTTTTCATGGAAATGAGATAAAAAAGCCTCCGGAAGGCGGAATGTTCCCGGAGGCTAATAAGGTTTGGAGCTAGCCCTAGCAGCGAACTTTGGGCCGTCTCGAGATCGAAAGAACTTTAAATAAATTGAAACAACGCGACTTCATCGGGAAAACAACAATTAATCCTGAAGGACGCGGTAGAAGACCTGCGAGCTATCAGCTGGCGGTATTGCATCGGTATAACTTGTGGAAGGACCGTCAGCAGTTTTGGTATCAAGAGCCTCCCAAGATGCAAGATCGGTGGAGCGCTCCACAGTATAATTTTCCCCTGCATTGGACGCCCACGTGATCATTGTTCCAGTCTCGGAGTTAGCCGCAATGGAAGTAATCACGAGATCATTTTCAACCAGAACTACAGTTTGAAGAAATTGGAATGGAAGGATGACTTCAGCGGTATAGCGGATTTCGTCAAGCAACAGACCATAATCGCTATTGGTCAATTTCCCGAATTCAAAGGCCGCATCGGGATGAGTGTAGCCGTCCATCTCACTGTCGGACAGAGTCCGAGTCTGCATAAGCTCGTAGTCGTAATAAAAGCTCACTTCGCCGGTCTCATCATTCAAGCTGATTGCAGCGTGATGCCAGGAATCGTCATCATTGACGCCATCGCCATCATCCGCCCAATCAGCACCAACGTAGCCTGCCGGGTCTCCATCACCTGTCGGGGTATCAACCCAGATTCGGAGGTTGCCGGGAATACTCCCGCCCCCCGTCGGTCCGACCACAAAATTCACGTTCTCATCAACACCATTCTCAGCGACGTTGTCAGATTCCCCCGCAGGCGTGTCAAAACGTGCTCGAAGGCGGCCAAATGCTCCGGTAGCAGCGTGGTCGAAATCAACCTGCCAGCGAAGATCGGCAGCCTGCGTTCGGCGTAAAAATGCATGGTAGCCTCCGGGTTCGCCGACGACCTTCATAAAGAATTCAAGTGTGTAAGAAGAATTCAACGATGCGTCATTTTCGACACGGAGCCGAGAACCTGCCACGGACGCATCAAACGAAAACCCGTTTTCAAAGCTGGTATCGGTCAGGGGGTCATAAATGACCGGAGCAGGAACATCAGTCGAGTAAACCGGAGTTCCGTTACCGGCGGATGCGTCGTTAAAATCATTGGCCGAGTTTTCTGCGAGGAAGATATCTCCGCCCTCGACGGCTCCTTCTTCTTCAAGTCTCCAATGCCCGACAACCTCTGTCTGGGTCTCTCCCGCTTCACGAAGAAACTCTCCCGGAGTAAGAATCGAATTTGAAAAACGAAGTTCGTCCATGAACAGGGCACCTTCATTGCCAGAAAGCTTTCCGAAAAGGAGGTTGGCTGCCGGATGGGTGTAACCATCACCTTGGGAATCACTCAGAGTGCGGGTCTGCCCCAGACGATAGTCGAAGTAAAATTTGATCTCCTGGGTCTCTTCATCGAAGGACATCGCGATGTGATGCCAATCGGTAAGATCGTTGATTCCGTCACCCTGAAGCGCAATATCAGCATCGTTGGGATTTCCGCTATCCACGTCATAGACGTAATCACTCCCCATACCGGTATTTTGATCTCCAACATCGACGCCATTCACGTCCTTGGCGCCAGTATCGATATAAATCCTAGTACTGTCGCTCTGGCCCTGTGGTTTCAGAACAAAATTCACATTTTCATCCACCCCGATTTCGGCGATGTCATCCGGCGCACCGGCAGGAGTATCCCAGCGGGATCTGGGCTTTCCAAATTCCAGATTGGCGCCGTGATCAAAATCAATCTTCCACGCCAAGTCGCGGAATTCCTCGCGGCGCAAAATATGTTCGTAGCTCCCAGGCTGGCCGACGTATTTGACGAAAAATTCAATAGTGAACGAAGTGTCGAATTCTGTTGAATTGAGGATCTGAAGCTGGGAATTCGCCGCCGTCACATCGAGCGAGAGGCCATTGGCATAAGTCGAGTTGGCAACAGGATCGAAAATCTCGGCAAAAGGAACATCTGCCGAATAAATCGGACTTCCGGATAAATTGGTTGCGTCGAGTGGCCCGGGATCAATCTCATTCACGGCAATTGCGACAGACTGGCCTTCGACCGCACCGTTCTCTTCGAAACGCCAAAGGCCAACCGTTTCACCCTGGGACGCGAGAATAGAGATCGATAAAACTAACAGGAATCGATTTTTCATAAGTGGTAGTTAATATCAATAACGGCCCGCCAACCCAAGTTGAAAGATCTCATATTTCAGAGATCGAAAGCGCAGCTTACGAAAAAGACAATTTTGAAAAACCGCTGGCTTTTGATATCTGAAGCGACCAACTCTACCGGTGTCGCTGTAGAAGACGCTTACAATCAGTTCGACCGATCAGAACAATGAAACACTCCTCATATCGACTTTCTACCGCGCTAATCCTGACATAGTTGCCAGGATCTCTGGATGCCCAGACCACTTCGGCTCACTGGAACCAAAACTGGAATTTTCTCCACCCAACAGCCGGAGCCCTTCCCGCGGGCTCGGGAACCACAACCCCCCATCCTGAAGGATCTACGCCTCGGTTCGCCTCCGAAATAAAATTCAACGCAACCTACTCCGACCCCTCATTTACGACCAGTGGCCTGAGTTTTGAATCAGGAGCTGGTCAGGGCCCTCTGATATGGCTCCGGAGACTTTGATCTTAACAGAATCGGCAATCCCATTGAATCTTTCTTCCGCATTGTCGTTGCTAGATAGACGCATTCATTATGGAACAAAACCGGCGCCTCCCGATCCGGGGAGCGCCGTTTCTTTGATCCAAAATGGGCCTTACTTAAGCTCCTTAATCTCTAATTTACGATACCAAACCTCGTCGCCGTGATCTTGCAAATAGATCCGGCCCCTTGCGTTGTGCGCAAAATTTTCCTTCCCCTTGAACTTTGAGTTCTTGTGAGCCTCTTTCCAGCGATCACTACCCACCACGATATTCACTACCAACTCTCCATTTAGAAAATGCTGAAGGTGCTTTCCCTTTACCACCACGCGTGAAGAATTCCATTCCCCCACCGCCTTCAGTTTCTTTTTGTCATTTGCTGCCAGCAGATCATAGAGCGACGATGCCTGTCGCTTGACACTCTTCAAGCCATCCGGATGAGCATCATCGAGAACCTGATATTCGGGTCCTAAATTGGCCGATCCATACTTTGTGACGCGGTATTTAACCCCGCTGTTTCCCTTCGGCGAAATCTTCCACTCCCAACGAAACTCAAAATCGGCATATTCCTTCGCCGTGTAGAGATCTCCACCTTTTGCCTTGCGGTGCAAAACCCCTCCTTCCGCTATCCACGCGCCCTCCTTGACCTCTCCGCCGTTGGCAGTGGTCCACCCCTTAAGACTCTCACCGTCAAAAATCGAAACCCATCCCTCTTCAGCAAATGAAGAGGAAACCAAGGTCGCAAATGCCATTGTGCATATTAGTATTTTCATCGTGGAAGTCTAAACGGCCCAAAAAACCCTAAAATTTCATACACTCCCGGACTTGCGCATCAAAAAATCGAGATCAACTGTTAGAAATGATCAAGAGCATTCTCATCTCATTCGCCCTTGGCGGCGGCCTTCTAACAGCTGCAGATTGGACCCAATGGCGGGGCCCGACCCGCAACGGGGAAATTCACAAAGGTGCCGCCGCCTGGCCTAAATCGCTCTCAAACGAGAATATCAAGCTCATCTGGTCAGCCGATCTTGGTGAAGGATACTCCAGCCCTATCATCGCTGGATCCAAGGTCTTCACTGTCGAAACCAAGGACAAAAAATCCGAAGTGGTCCGCGCATTTGACCGTAAAACCGGCAAACAGGCCTGGAACAATGAGTGGGCAGGTTCAATGCGGGTTCCATTCTACGCTGCCAAAAACGGTTCGTGGGTCCGCTGTACCCCTGCCACCGATGGCAAAACCCTTTTTGTCGGGGGAATGCGCGATGTCCTCGTCGCCATTGACGTCGAGAGTGGGAAGGAGAAGTGGCGCCGTGACTATCCGTCCGAAGAAAAAACACCTCTTCCATCCTTTGGCTTCGTCTCCTCCCCTCTTCTCGATGAAAATCACATTTATGTGCAAGTAGGAACCGCACTCCGAAAAATTAAAAAGAGCGATGGTAAGACCGTTTGGCAGTCTCTCGCAGACGAACGTGCGATGTTTGGAAGCGCCTTCTCCTCACCTTTTCGCGCCAACATTCAGGGCGTTGATCAAATTCTCGTACAGACACGCAGCACCCTCGGCGGAGTCCTCCCTTTAAACGGAAAGGCTGTCTGGAACACGCCTGTCAAAGCCTTCCGTGGAATGAATATCCTCCCTCCGACTCCGGTGGGTGACAAAATCTTCACTGCTACTTATGGAGGAGGTTCTTTTTTCTATGACGTCGCCAGGAAGGACAAGCTTCTTGTCGCAACCCAACTCTGGAACGACACGAAACGCGAGGGCTACATGTCATCGCCTGTCGTCATCGGCGGGAAAATTTACCTCCACGGCCGCGACAAGCGCTTTCACTGCCTTGATCCCGAGAGCGGCAAGACCCTCTGGAGCTCGGACAAAAAGTTTGGCGAATACTGGTCCATGGTCACGCAAGGCAATCGTATCCTGGCCCTCGACCAACGCGGCATTCTCCTTCACATCGACGCCAACCCGAAGAGCTTCAATCTCCTCTCCGAAGTCAAACTGGAAACCCCATCCACCTGGGCTCACCTCGCTGTTTGTGGTGACGAACTCTACGTCCGCCACCTTAAAGGGCTCAATGTCTATCGCTGGAAGTAGACCTTACTTTGGAAGATTGCTTGCCGGCTTGGGAAGCGACTTGGTCTCAACTTCGGTCTCACCGAGAATGTAGCGGAATCCTTCCACCCACATCTTGAGGATTTCGGGGTTGTAAAAAACCTCATTGTTGTGGCCGAAGGCACTCACAAAAACGCGTCCCTCGCCATATTTCTTCACCCATGCGAGAGCGTAGTCATTATCATCACGGGGGCCCTTCTTCTTCCCGTTGGCCTCGCTATTCATATCGAGCGACATCAAAACCCGCTGATCAGAACGGTTGAAATCTTTGTAAACATAGAGCTCGTCCTTCAGCTTAAATCCTTTTCCGCCATGAACATCCTTCACAATGGGATGCTTGGGGTCCTCGTTGGCAATGTCCCACGTTCCACCCGCTGTCCAAGGATGGCTTTGAAAATTCCCGCCAATCATATCAACATACTCCGGCCATCCACCATCTGTCGCCGAGTGAATTGCAAAGATGCCACCGCCATTCTTGACGTAGCTAATAAGTGAATTGCGAAGCCCTTCATCCCTCATACCCTTCTGAATGTGGGTGTTATTATTGAAGCAAATCGCATCAAATTTCTTGATGTTATCCGGCTCAAAATTCGAAAGCTCATTCGAGAAGGTCACCTCGAAAAGTCCTGTCTCCTCAGCCATCACCTGGAGCATTGTCTCACCAATCTCGATCGACTTGTGCCGAAAACCATAGGGCTTCGAGAAACAAAGGATTCGATGCTTTTCCTTCGGTTTTTCGATCTTGGGCATATTTGCCTGCACCAGTTCCGCATCGGACATTGACTTCACCTTGGCCGCATAAACGCCAAGACCAATAATCGGGAGGAGGGCAAGAAAAAGGGATCTCTTCATCAAGAAGGACTACCTTCCATTCCCTGTCATTCTTTCGTCGGCGGACCTCAGATCCGCCCTCCACTGATCCCAAATATCAGCTTCCAGGCGATCGATCTGTTCAGAAGCCGTCATGACATCCGGATGTTTGGGGCCCAACCCGATCTTCATCCAGTTGGTCCCAATCTCTCTGAGATAAATCCTTCTGGCAAGAACTGCCTTCCTTTCCCGACTCTCCAGAATAAACACATCCATCGCCGAAAGCACGATCTGGTTATCAACCACCACCTGAAGGGATTCTGGATCCCTGAAAGGAAAATAGACCCGCCTCTTGGTTTTCTCCCTGCGATTGCGGGATTTAGTCACCACTCGTTCGTCCTTACTATTGAGCCGAATTGAAGCCCCCTGTGCTTCACCTGATCCGCTCAGTGTTTTTAAATGCAAACACGTCCGGGCTCATAAAATGAAAGCCAATTCCCAGCAAACAAAGCCCAAAAGCAATCAGTTTCCTAGAGTCAAAGTTGAGCATCATCCCCGGCTCAGACAAGCCCGGCGACAATCCGTTCGAATCTAGACATTCCTCTTGGAATAAATCACAAGCGCCACAATCAGAAGAGCGACAATACCGAGAACAATCCGACCGGACTTTTTCTCGGCTGCTTTACAAAGAAGTCAGAGCATGAGTTAGGTTCAGCCACTTCCTGCCCAAACGCAACCAACGATCAGCGATTTTCAAACAAACATCACGGATTCGTTGAAATCTGCAGGCGAATAAAACCCCTGGGAATCTCCACGAACGATGAGGTGCTCCGGAAAGTCGACGTAGCGGTTCCATCACCGTGATAAACAGTGTGAACAACCTCTGCCGGAAACCAGTTGAACAGATCTTTAGACGTCCAAGCCGAGAGCAAAAAGTCACCTGCCTGCAGATTGTAAGTCACCTCCTGAGTGAGGCGATTATTCACCACCTTTACTGAATCAAGCGGCGACAGGTTGGAAGACGTGGGCGATGTCAGAAACATGAACTCCTCAAGATTCGTCAGGCCATCACCATCATCATCCGTGTCGGAATTTGTGACTCCGTTTGCTCCTGCCCAGTCGGCAAAAGTGAGTCGAGCTTGATTATCCTCTCCCGGCGTTCCTCCGATCATTTCACTCGCCAGCCAACTGGATGGGAGGGCGTGATCTGGAGATGAAAATGGCATAGCTAGAACCAAAGACGGCCCATTTCCGGCTGGCTCGATTGGCCACGGGTCAGATGTCCCGTATGTAAACCGACGTAGAGGGTCACCCACCGAATTCAGCAAGGAAAGCTGTTCGCCCTCGTTACGTAACTTTCCGCCAAACTGACCGGCGATGGGATGACCGGAACCGTATCGAAACTCAAAAGCGGCTTGGTTTTCCACAACCAGCGCCCGCTCACCGGGCTGGAGGCTCGTGATGTTCGACCCTGCATAGTCGAAGGTAATTCCCTCTGAGAAACTCACTCCATTGAGATCAATCACTGAGCCTCCGGAGTTAAAAATTTCAAGGAATTCAAAATCAGAGGGTTCATCAAAACCGGCTTCAATTTCAGAAGGCGTCACCGGGCCGGGCTGATACATGATTTCCGAAACCACAAGAGCATCGGTATTCAGAAAGAAGTCAGCCTCGGTGAGCGCGGACCAAGTGCCGGCACCATCACGGATGCGCGCCCTGACCGTAGTATTAGAATCGATGGGCAACGCCGAGGCATATGCAATGGCACTGTCCGAAATGCCGCCACCATTTCCTCCGCCAATAGGTGCATTTCCGACCTCGAGTTCGGCGTTGATCAAAAAGTCCGATGATCCCGTATTCACATTCAATCCGTGAATGGCCAAGATATTTTCCTGCCCCTCTTGAATGGAATCAAGATGTTCAGAAATATCCACGGACTGGTAGATCACTGCCTGACCATCGTTGTGCTGGGCGCTGGCGGAAGAATCTCCATCCGGAGTTCCTTGAAAATTTTTACGATCGATCTCCACTCCGTTCAAGTAAGCGACGTAGCCGTCGTCATATTGCATTCGTAAGGTTGCCGAGGTCTTATCGGTCAATGTTCCGGCTGCCGGAGTAAACGGAATGCGAATCAAACAGGACGTCTCTAGATTCCTCATCTGGGAGATAACATCGATGCTGATGAAATTTTGATATCCACTTCCGCCTTCATATCCCACTCCGCCAAAAGAAGAAATCCACGACGAGTCATCAAAGCCGGATAAGTTCCACGCGGTGCCACCTCCATCGGCAAATTGATCTGCCGCACTGACCGGAATATGAACCGTTTTGGGAGCATTCCCAGACAGCAAAGTGACCGGAGGATCGACCACAACCGGGTCCGCCGGAGTCCGGGGATCGCTTCCATCTGTGGTGAAGTAGATTGCACCCCCTGCTCCAGTCATCGCCAATTGAAAGGCATTCCCAACCGCGCCGCCGTGCTGACTGAACACCGGCGCATCGAGCGAAGGATACATCCCCACACTTCGAAAACGAGTGATCATGGTCGCTGCGAGATTAGGTAATTGATTGTTAAGTAAGTTGTCCTGATAGGATTGCCATGACTGCGGAGTCCGGTAACCCCATCGGGCGGACTCGGAGAGAAAGCTTCGCTGGGTCTGGTCCACCCGACGCTGGAGACGGCCTACCGCCTTCGATGGGCTCATTGCCCCGTCATTGAAGAAGTGTTGATGAATGCGATCCGCCACAAGCACCTGATACTCGGGATCGCCTTCAGCTCTCAGCTTGGCCATCGCGTTGAGAGGCCCATTGTGATCGGCTGGATGCCCCGGATTGCGCAGAAATCCGTCCGGATCTTTCATATAAAACTTAAAGGGCACCCCGAGAGTTACCGATCCGCCACTCCGAAACTCACTCTCGGAATTTCCGCTGACCCAGAGCAAGGTGAAGTCGATCATATTCGCCATGTCAAGATGGGATTGTGCCGAGGAAAATGGCGTCGCTCCATTAAGCAGGTTCTGCGTCTCGTTCCAATAGGTGCCGTCGCCATCATAGGGAGTTCCGGTTAGAAACTGGTCACCCGAATTGTTTGCGTTGATCGCTTCGTAGTCATTCTTTGAGCCGCCAAAATATTCCGAAAGCATGGACGCATTCCAGCGCTCACGCAGGTGATACTGGCCCCAGTAAACTCCGTTGAGGTAAAGATGAACAAATCGTCCGTGCGAAGCAATCTGACCCATCTCGATCATGGTATCATCGACAAAGCGCCCTGACATATATGCACCCCGCGAAGACATGTCATGGTTTCCAGCTCGAATATCGAGGCCGTCGAATTCCTCCGCAGGCGGGATCTCATAATCCTGATCTTCGAAAAGTGGAAAATCCAATTTTCCGGGGCCATATTGCTTTCTGAAAATCACCCGCATACTCACCTTGGCGAAGTTGGTGACATACCCCCCAAAACGCTCGAGGCCCGCATCCACCTGGGCATGACCATCTTCAAAATTGATCATCTCAAACGACACCTCGCGCTCGGTTCGATTAACATCTCCTTCGAATGTTAGCGACAAACTTGGGATCGCCTTGAGGGAATCATCCATCTGTGGACCATAGACTGCATCTTGTGTCACCCCGGTATCCATGTTCGGATGGGCGATCACATCGGCCGTGAAAATATAGGTGTGGGTATCAACATTTGTTGGCACACATCCTTCTTTAAATGCAGCTGCCCGCAGCACCGTGGTTTCAGAAATAACCACCGGAGCACTATAAACCATCCCGGTTGAGGCAGTCGGTTTCGTATTGTCGAGAGTGTAACGAATCACGGCACCCGGAGTCGACGAGGTGATGGCAACTAAAACGGGATTATCATAAATTCCGCGATCCACGGAGAATGATGTGTCGGCGACAAAATCAGAAAATCCGGTCGCGTTGGCCGACCCCGGAGTTGGCGTTGTAAAAAAACCATCCGCCGCGGCATCAAAGTCAAAACCATAGGAAACATCCACGCGCTGTGCGGGATAGTCCGGGGAAAATTCCGAAACCCTCGTAAAACCATCCGGCTTCACCAATGCCAGATATTCTCCATTCGAGGACAGACTGAAATTCGTATGCAATTCAGCTCCCGAAACCGCCCGGTCCTTACCACTCGCAAAGACCACCAAATATTGGCCCGGATCCAAGGTCATGTTTGAGAAAGTCCACTTCGTAGGGGCGGAGCTATTATCGGTCAAATGATACCCGCCCAACAAAACCGGATCATCGCCCGGGTTATGAATTTCAATCCAATCTGATGCGCTCCCATCTTCATCGAGCAAGCCGCTATCGTTCTGCGTCAGAAATTCCGAAATGATAGGCTCGCCCGGCAAAACTACCCTGATCCGAACCTCTTTCACACTCGTCCCGTTGGCATTATTTGCCGTTAGAACATAGTCGGTGGTGGCTGCCGGATTTACCACAAAACTCGACTGATTGGTAACGTCAATGCCATTAAGATCCAGCGAAGTCGCATTGGCAACATTCCAGCTCAAGGTCAGCGAATCCCCTGGCGCAACGAGCGATTCACTTGCATCAAACGAAAAGATTACCGGCTGATCTGTCACTTCCACAGCGACTGCCGCGGCACTTGACCCCGCCGGGCGGGTGGTCGTGAGCAAGTAGGTCAGGCTTTCGGAGGGCCCTGGATTCAAGGTGATACTCCCCTCACCCGATCCATCGGTCAGGCCTGTGACATCGCCCACCCCTTGGTCGATCACGATCGAGGTCGTATTGGCATTGACCGTCCACGAAAGGGTCAGCGGAGCTCCCTCCGGCAGGAGGGCCTGATCGGCAACAAAACGGGTAATTCCCGGGTCCGGCGTGGCCAACTCCAACTCAACAAAGCCACTCGACCCTGCTGGCGCGGTCCCCGAAAATTCTGCCGAACTCACCAAATCTCCCGGAACGCCCGAGTCATTGTCTTCGTAAATATTTACTACAAAATTCTGGAGCCGATCTGTGCAGCACGTGTCGGCCCGCCCAAAGATCCGCACCTTGTCAACATCCTCCGTTCTTCCCAGATCCAGCATGTATCGAGGCACGTCGGGCAATCCCGGGTTGGTCGACCAGACCGCCGCCCCCGATTCTAAATCACCATCGTAAACCGAGGTCGCTACGCCATGCTGGATCGAAGTCGTGGTGGGCGGATACTCTGTCGACGAAGCACCTGCTTGCACGAGATCATTTTGGCTCGTGCCATCGGGATCTCCCTCATCTGGAGTTTCCCCGGGCGCGAAGGCCTCGATTTCCGAAATATGGAGCCGCGTGTTTGATGGGGTGTTTTTCACCAACTCGATGAAGCGCCCTCTTGCCGGGATCAATCCCGGCGCATCTTGTACCGCCACGGTGACCTGCGCGCTGCTCGAACCCGCGGCATTTGTGGCACTCAGAGTGTAAAGTGTCGTCACAAGCGGTGCGACCGGAATCTCGACCTCACCGTTTTCAACGGCCGCTCCATTGATGGTGAGAGAATCGAAATTGTCCACCTCCCAGCTCAATACCGCGGTGTCTCCCACATTGATAACCAGCGAATCGACGGAGAAACTATCGATCACCGGAACCTGGCCAAGGGCCATCCGGGTCATAAAGACTATGAAACAAAGGAAAAGGGCACGGTGCATCTGATAACCCTACGAAGTCGCCAACGAGCGTGACAAGGACCGAAACCGCTCCGGGTTTCGGGATTTCTCCACCAAAATCAAGCATCGGCAGGTTTAGGGTTTTCGATTCTCTAGTTTCCCGTTTAAACAAAGCCCGTGCCAGTTTCAGACTACATCGTCACCATCGGACTCGAGGTCCATTGCCAGATCAAAACGAACACCAAGATGTTCTGCGGATGCGAAACCTCCTTCGCCGACGAACCGAATACCCACACCTGCCCGACCTGCCTCGGCCTTCCCGGCGCACTCCCCGTGCTCAATGAGTTCGCAATCGAGCGCACCATTCTTTCCGGCATGCTTCTCGGCTGCTCCACCCCGCCCACTGTGGTTTGGGATCGCAAGAATTATTTCTACCCGGACATGCCCAAGGATTACCAGATCACCCAGATGGATCTGCCCCTTTGCCTCGGCGGAGGTGTCCCACTTTACGATCACAACTACCCCAAGGACGCCCAGAAGAAGATCAAGAACCCCGGCAAGGTCGTCGAACTCAACCGCATCCACCTCGAAGAAGATGTCGCAAAGTCCACCCACCTTGCCAAAACCACTCTCATCGACTTCAACCGTGCCGGCACTCCCCTCATGGAGATCGTGACCGAGCCCGATATCGATACCGCCGAGGAAACCTTCGCCTACCTGAAATCGCTCCAGCAAATTCTCATCGCCGGAGGCATCTCAGACGCCGATATGGACAAGGGCCAAATGCGCTGCGACGTGAACATCTCGGTTCGTAAAAACGAGAGCGATCCCCTTGGCACCAAGATCGAGCTTAAGAACATGAACTCCACCTCCGCTGTGCGCCGCGCCATTCACTACGAGGTTGCACGCCAGTGCGACGCCCTCGACAACGGCGAAACCCTCGTCCAAGCCACCTGGCGTTGGGATGAAGACCTTGGTGAAACTCAGGAAATGCGCACCAAGGAAGACGCGCACGATTATCGCTACTTCCCCGACCCCGATCTCCTTCCGGTCAAGACCGCTGGTTACGTTGAGAAAGTCCGCCCGTTAGTGCCCGAACTCCCTCACGAAAAATCCGCCCGCTTCCAGAAGGAACTCGGTCTCACCGAATACGACGCCTCGGTCATCACTTCCGATGTCCAGCTTGTCTCTTATTTCGAAACCACCATTGCCTCCGCAAAAACTCCGGGCAAAAAAGTGGCCAACTGGATCATCAACAATCTACTTGGGCTCCTCAACGAGAAGTCGGTTGAGATTCAGGATTCTCCCGTCACCCCGACCAAGCTCTCCGAAGTCCTCAACCTCATTGAAGCAGGCACTGTTTCCAACAGTCAGGCCAAGGAACTCTTCACCGCACTGTGGGATGCTCCCGAAAAAGAGCCCGCCACTCTCGCCAAGGAAATGGGCTTCGAACCTGCCGACACCGGGGCCATCGATGCCCTTATCGACGAAGTCATCGCCGCAAACCCTGATAAGGTGGCCGAGATCCAAGGTGGTAATGAAAAGCTCCTCAACTTCCTCACCGGTCAGGTCATGAAAGCTTCCAAGGGCAAAGCCAACCCCAAGATTGTCACAGAAGGTTTGAGATCAAAGCTCCTCTAGGCCATGACCGGTCTTGTCATCTCAGACCTCCACCTTTTTGCAGGTCGTTCTGATGGCGCCGTTCTTTTCAAAGGGATTCAATCCCAGCTCAAATCCGTCGATCTCCTCGTCCTGAACGGAGACACCTTTGACTTCCGCTGGAGTCACGCCAACAACGAAGAAAAATGCATAGCGGCAGCCATTCAGTGATTGGGCGACCTCAGGGACCAACAACCCGATTTGGAAATTTATTACGTCCTCAGAAACCATGATCGCCTCACCAATTTTCGCGAACGCCTTCCCTCTCATCCAAAATTCCACCTTCACGAATTGCACCTCAGCCTTGGCTCACACCTCTTCCTTCACGGCGATTACAGTAACCAGGAATGACACCTGAAAAATTAAGAGCATATCGCAACGCCTGGAGCCATGACTCCCCCAAAGGAAAACGATCGAAAAAGCTCTGCCGCCTTGTCGACGCAATTGGCCTCACTCAAGTATTCCACCACCTCTACTTTCGCGAACCCTCCACCGTCGCCAGAGTGGCACGATTTCTCGGTTCCGAACTTGAAAGTGTTTCAAACTGCTACTTCGGACACACTCACGTCCCATTCTCAAACCACCTCCACAATGTTGTGGCATCCTTCAACACCGGCTCGGGCGTTCGCGGCATGGGGTTTAATCCTCAAACCTTTGAAATCGATTAACCCACCGGTAAATCACCCAGCAACATCTTCCGGGACCTCCCCTGCTCATCAGTCTGCCAAATTTGCCCGGAATCAAGATCCAGTGCACTGAGCCAACCTCCGCCATAAGCACAAGTATCCAGGCAAATTGCGTGACCCAGATTGGTCGGCAAATCCCCCTGGATGGTATGGCCGCAAACCACCGTCTTTCCAGATCGGTGAGGTTGCTGACTATAAAATCGCTGGTAGTAATAAGTCTCCCGGTCTTGCGCACCCACTGGCAACCCGGCCTCCACTCCGGCATGCACCAAAATATGGTCGTCCAACTCGTAATAGAGTTCCGCGCTCTTCATAAATTCCCAATGCTCTCCGGGAACATTCTCAAACCCTCCCCCATAGGAATCCAAGGTATCCCGACCGCCGCACATTTCGCTCAAAAACCGCTCGCAATCCTGTCTGGTCTCCAAGGCTCGAATCATCTGAATCTCATGATTCCCCATTAAATGAACCAGATTGTGGGTCTGCTTTTTCTCAAGCAGAAAATCGATCACCCCTTTCGAATCAGGCCCCCGATCAACATAATCCCCCAAAGCCACCACCAAATCCTGACTCGATGGTGCCACCACCTCGAACATCGTCTCCAGCGCCTTCAGACAGCCGTGAATATCTCCAATCACCAATTTCATTTCCCTAAAATTTCTCTCAATTTTTTCGGCATTCCTTTCACCACCAGATCGTAGGAATGATCGATAAGCCCGCCCACCAATTCACCCGATAACAAACCATCTAGCACTAGCGTATTCCAATGCTTCTTGTTCATGTGATAACCCGGAATGATAGCCTCATAATCATCCCGCAACTCGAGAGCTCGTTCCGGACCACACTTTAAATTCATCCGCCCCACTTCATCCTCGAATCCCAGAGTCGCAAACATTTTCCCCAATACCCTGTAGACCAGGACCTCCGGGCCAAATGGCGTTTCCTCGGTCACCTCCACTTTGGCTAACATGTGACTCCTCGCATCGTCCGCCGAAAAACTCATACCCAACCTTTTCAATTTTCCACCAAATTTCAATCCCGCATTCCCAAGAGGCCAGCCAGACCTGGCCATGCCGGTTTTTCCAAACAATCATCTCTCCTACGAACCATGCTCATCTTGCGGTGGGAAAACCTACGTAGCCAAAGGGACTGTAAAAGCCGATCAGGATCTCGAAACCGATTACTGGGGAAGCTTCGCCAACTTTTTAAGTCCGCCCGGCGGTATCGTAAAAACATGGCTCTGCATAGTGCTTGCTGAGAGATGATATCTGATTTTAATCCGATCAACAAATTCATCCGCCACGTGGAAGAAAATGCGCTTCCCGTCAGGGAGTCCCTTCAACCGCAATGCTCCACGAACCTCAGGATCAATCTGCAACAGGATCTTCTCTCCTTTAAGATCATAGAAAGTGACACTACATCCCGAAAATGGAGTTTTCGGATTAGCCCGGAAAATCAGGTCGACAAACGTCTTTCCGTTTTGGGATTTGCAAATCACCGCCAAGCCATGGTGTTGAAGATCCTTCCCGTTTGATGCAGTCACGGTTGTCATTGATGCGATCCCTTCTGCTATCACTGTAGGAATCGTAAGCAAAAAAATCAGAGAAATGAATAGCTTCATGATGAGAGTATTGGCTCCAGACAGGTAGGTTGTGACAAGATTTTTTACGCTCTCTCACAAAAACCGAATCCCGGATTCGCTTTCTTCACAATCCAAGCTACTTCTCACGCATGGAAGCTGATGCCATCCTCTTTGACTTCGACGGAGTCATTCTCGACACCGAGTGGTCAATTTATGAATCCATGCGCGACGTCTTCGTCGAGAATGGTCACGACCTTCCGCTGGAAGAATACGTCAAGTGTATCGGCTCGGACTTCAACACCTGGTCTCCCGAAACCATGCTTGAAAACCTTACGGGAAAGACCTTTGACTGGGAAACCATCGGCATGACCCGAAACAA
>JBDNAG010000022.1:0-5085 GCA_039768565.1 Akkermansiaceae bacterium
CAAGCCCGAAACCGAGGATTAAAAGGAAAAAGAAACGCTGCACCCCGAAACCATAGGGATGCAGCGTAAAAAATTCAAGACCGGAGATTTCAAGCTAGAGATCGAGCTTCGTCCAAGCCGCGTTATTTTGTGAGGACTCCACACAAGCTCCGATGAACGCAACTCCGGCAACGCCGTCGTCAACGGTCGGGAAATCGTATCCGCCTTCCGGAGCTAAGTTCCCATCAATTTGATCACTGATTGCTTTAGCTGCTGCCAAATAGACATTGGCGAAAGCTTCGATGAACCCTTCCGGGTGGGCAAATGGAGTTCGGGAGTTCTCCTGAGCCGCTGAACCAAGATAGTCGTTTCCTCGGCGATATGTTTTTCTAGGAGCATTGGCATACTTCACAATCAACTCGTTTGGATCCTCCTGATGCCATTCCAGCGAGGCCTTCGTGCCATAGACTCGAATATTCAGGTTATTCTCGTCTCCATTTGAGATTTGGGATGCATAAATGATACCCTTTACCCCATCCGTGAAACGCACGAGGCAATTTCCATCGTCGTCCAACTCACGGCCAGGAATGAAAGCCGTTAACTCAGCTGCCAGCTCGTCGACCTCGAGACCCGTGATATATTTCGTCAAGTTGTGAGCATGGGTTCCGATATCCCCCATGCAATTGGACTTTCCGGCAATCTTGGGATCTGCGCGCCAGTTTGAAATAGCGCCGGAACCTTCGCCCTCGACATCACCCACCGCGTAGCCTTGAGGATACTCAGCGACCACCTTCAGAAGGCGACCCAGTTCACCATCTTTGATCATGCGGCGAGCCTCTTTCACCATGGGATATCCCGTGTAATTATGAGTTAGAGCAAAAACGAGCCCCGAGTCTTCCACGATTTTTTTCAGCTCCTTGGCTTGCTCGAGATCCACCGTCAAAGGCTTGTCGCAAATCACATTAATTCCGGCAGCAAGGAAGCATTTGGCAACCGCAAAGTGGAGGTGATTTTGAACCACAATAGAGACAAAATCGATTCCATCCTCACGGGCAGACTCGGCCTTGGCCATTTCCTCATAGCTGCCGTAAGCACGCTCTGGATCGATAAAGAAGTCCTGTCCCGAGAGCTTGGATTTTTCGGGGTCAGACGAAAACGCTCCTGCCACCAATTCAATCTTGCCGTCGAGATTGGCGGCCATGCGATGCACTTGCCCGATGAAAGCACCACGCCCCCCACCGACCATTCCCATTCTCAGTTTCCGGTTCATAACTGTTCAGAGTGAGATTGCGTTTCCGGTATTCGACGACTCGTAGATGGCGTCGATGATCGTCATGAGATGCAAAGCCTGCTCCGGTGTGTTAAGCGGCTCGGCCTTACCCTCCAGAGCCTCCACAAAATTAGCAGCCGAATCAATTCGTCCCATATCTTCGCAGAATGGGTGCTCGAGAACGGTATCAACCGGCTTCTCGCCATCCTGGGTATAAAGCTCGAAGGTATCGACTGCCGTTTCATCGATTCCATCCTCTTCAAAGAGTCGTTCAACCTTACCTCCTGCTTTGGTTCCCTGGAAAACAACCGAGACTTCCTCTCGCTTGATCATTTCGGCCCACGAAACCTGAAGAGTCAGCACCTGACCGGTGTTGAAAGTCACGAAACCGTGAGCCGCAGCTTCGACATCTGTGACACCATCGGCACGATCCGGAATTCCCCATGGCCCCTTGAAGCGAGAATCGCCCATGAAGGTATCAAAGGTCTTACCGAGAACATTGGTAGGTTTCGGGTAGCCCATGAAATAAAGGGCAAGGTCGATCATGTGGAGCAGATCAATCGTGGCACCACCGCCAGCAAGAGATTTGGTCGTAAACCAACCACCAAAACCAGGAATACCCGTGCGACGAATCCACTTTGACTGAGCCGAATTAATCTCACCGATCTCTCCAGCATCAATGCGTTTCTTGAGCTCAACCGACTCAGGACGTGCCCGGTTGTTAAAGTTGAACATCAAGGTCTTTCCAGCCGCTTCCGCAGCCATAATCATCTCCTTCACCTCGCCGGCATTGAGCGCGGGCGGCTTTTCACAAAACACGTGTTTTCCTGCATCAAGGCACTGGATTGCAAGCGGTGCGTGGAACTTGTTCGGGACAATAATGCTCACTGCATCGAGTGACGCATCGTTCAGCATTTCTGCAACATCGGTATAAGTCGTGGATACGCCGTACTTTTCGGCAGCTGCCTTGGCAGCATCCTCGCTCATGTCGCAGACAGCTGCGACTTCGGCTCCGGCCTTTACAAACCCGGCGTGATGATACTGGAGCATTCCTCCTGCTCCAATGACTCCAATTTTAAGGGACATGATTAAAAATAATTTCTACTGGTTATCGCCATCGAAGGCGGAATCAAACATTCCACCTTCATTGCGGGGGAAATCAAGTGACTTGGTAAAGGAGCAACTTTCAGCGGCTCCGTGGAAACGCTCCATGCGACCGTCTTCCCATTCAACTGAAAGCGGACCGGCATAACGTGTGTCGTTCAGAGCAACTATGATTTCTTCGAAATCAATGTCGCCACGACCAACCGAGCGGAAATCCCAGTAGCGCCGGGCATCAGTGAAATCAGTGTGGCCACCGAAAACTCCAACAGTGCCGTCACCATGCCCCCACCAAACATCCTTCATGTGGACGTGGTAAATTCGATCGGAGAACTCGCGGATGAAACGAACATAATCGACGCCCTGGTAACCAAGGTGGCTTGGGTCGTAGTTGAAGCCAAAACGTTTGTGTCCATTTACAGCTTCGATCGCGCGAGCGGCTGAAGCAATATCAAAGGCGATCTCGGTGGGATGAACTTCAAGGGCAAAGTTCACATCGACAGCCTCGAAAGCATCAAGAATGGGATTAAAGCGATTTGCAAAGTCATCGAATCCTTTCTGAAGGTAGGCCTGATCGGTCGGCGGAAACGCATAAAGAGCGTGCCAGATGCTGGAACCGGTGAATCCATTCACAACTGCTCCAATTCCAACTTGCTCACGACCAGCCATGTAGTCCTTACCCGCATCGATAAACTTCCGACAGGCCTTGCCCGTATCAATCATCTCCTGCGCCGCCCTTTGGCGCACGCCTTCAGGATCCCCATCGCCATAAATGTGTGGAGGAAGAATGGCCGCATGACGCTCGTCGATATGATCGCAAATCGCCTGCCCCACCAAGTGAGCGGAAATTGCAAAACACGAGAGATCATTCTGTTTAAGAAGATCCCAACGGCCCTCAACGTAGCCTTCCTCGTTGAGTGCTGCCTGAACATCAAAGTGATCGCCCCAACAGGCGAGTTCGACGCCGTCGTAGCCCATTTCTTTGACTTTCGGTAAAAGCTCGGCGAGCGGTAGGTCGGCCCATTGGCCGGTGAATAGTGTTACTGGTCTGGACATTGTTTATTTGGTTTAAATTAGGATTGTTTGAATTTTCAGTTTAGGAAGCACATTGCTTTGCAAGAAATGCCTTAAATTTTGGAAGGTTTGCATTGTAGACCTCGTGAGCATTCGAATTTGGCTGAATGGTACAACCTTCTTTAGGTTGGCTAAACTTGGATTCGAGATTGCCCAATTCATCTCCAAGACCTTGAGCTGCCCTCATTCCGGCACCCATCGTGGCCGAGCCGGGAACGTCGAGACGGTCTACCGGGACGCCGAAGACATTTGCAATCACTTGGGCGATGCCATCATTTTCGGATGCGCCACCGGTAATGTAAATGCAACTTGGACTCACTCCGAGCCAGTCGGAATGCGTCCTCATGTTGAGAAACTGGCACTCGAGAACTGCACGAACTGCCTCGCCAGAAGAATACTCATGATCTTCCGAAAAGATCGGACCGCCCGTGTCCACTGCCGGAGTAATCTCAGGCTCGTAAAAGGGCAACATCATCGCGCCATTGTTGCCGTCAGGAGTTTTACTCAAAGCTGCCGGCTCGAAAGCATCCCAGCCGAGGTCATGGTTTTCTTTGATGGCCTCTCTGGCTAGTGAACCGTTTTTGAAACAAATCAAGCTCATGTAACCTCCTGCAGGATTCCCAAAGACGTGACCGAATCCGTTTGGATCGGTCTTAGGCTCAGGCATGGCGGCAAACAAGGTGTCGCTGGTCCCGAGACTAATCACGACCTTACCAGGTGAAGCAGCCCCCATTCCAATAAGGCTGCATGGATTATCCCCGGACCAAATGATGGTTTCGCACTGGGGAGAGAATCCGTATTTTTTCACGAAGTAATGACTAATCGGCCCCGACTTCGAATTTGAAGGAGCACAAGGCGGAAGTCTTTGATTCAAGCCTTCCGCTGTCGCCTCAAGTAATTCCTGATCCCAGTCCAAGCTGGCCAAATTCATCAGGTTCATGCCGGCGCCGTCGCCATGATCGATGGCAGAGTTCTTACCAGCGAGGATACTTGCGAAAAAGGAACTGACCAGGTGGATTATGCCGGTTTCGGCATACCCATCGGGATCAGTCTTCGCAAACTTTCGGATCTGTGGCCCCGTAAATCTTTCCACTGCAACCGAGCCAGACTTGGAGCAAACCACAGCGTTACCGCCGACGGCGGAAGCGATTTCGGCACATTCCTCCGAAGTCGAACTATCCATCCAAATTGGAGAACTTGAACGGGCTAGGCACCCTTCCAATTGAGTCTTGAGATCCGATCTCGAAGAAAGTCCGATAAGGCTCTCATTGAAATTTGACTTAAGATAGACGCTCCCGTGTTGCTGCCCCGAACCGGAGACAGCTCGGATTCCAGAAAAATCGACACCTTCCCCGGTCATCTGAACCAAGAGAAGGTCCAAGGCCTCCAGCCACATCAAGGGATTTGAATGAACTTCCCCTCGGGCACCAGACTCATTGTAACCGTGAGGCTGATTGTAATGAGGCAGATCATTGCCAAAATTCACGGAGTGATCAGCAACCACGATACCGGTTTCGGTATCAAGGATGACTGCCGAAAGACTCTGGGTTGATGAGTCGAGGCCTAGGACGAGAGACATCAAATTCTAGAGGTAATCGTTCAAGAGATTCTCGAGGCGCTCCTGGCGACCACTTGCAAGCTGCGGCGGAGTGATATCGTGA
>JBDNAG010000155.1:0-20153 GCA_039768565.1 Akkermansiaceae bacterium
AGTTTCATGCCGAAGTTAGGGGTCATCTGTGAAGAGGCTTAACGGGTCGCCGGATCGGAATCAAGACCGGCTTCCCTATTGATCGCTTTCTGGATTTGGTTCTCTGACAGATTTACGGGCTGATATTGCCCGGCCTCGAGGGTCCCCACGCTAAATTTAAGCTGTTTTGCTTCCTTCTCCCATCGTGGGTCCTTCCCCTTAACAAGCTTCTCCGATAGCTGATATCGGAGCTGGGCCTCCAATAGGAAAGCCAACGCCAACTCAGGATTTCTTGGTTTGGTATTGATCCAAATATCATGGCCACGCTCGAAAATTGCCCGCCCTTCGTAGTAGTTGAGCCAGGCTTGGATGACTTCGCGGACCTCTTTTTCCTCACTAAGTTCACGGGATGGCTCAAGAATTTCCCGGCGTTTCAAAATACGGGTTTCCGCTTCTCGAAGAAAAATAAGTGCGCTCGTATCGTCATCAGCTTTCATGGCGCGCAAAAAGGCACTTCTAGCAGCGTGAAAATATGGGCGTAATTTAATTTCTCTGGACCAGATTAACTTCATCGCCTTTTGATGACCTTCTTCTGCGGCGATGTGATCGCCAAGGGCATCTTCCACTCTGGGAAGTCCAGCTAAGGCAGCAGAAAAATTTGGATTAAGCTCAAGAGCCCGCACGAAGGCCGCTTTGGCCCGCAAATTAAACTTCTCCGCTACTACAGGGTCTTTTCTCTGCAATGCAGCGTTGGCTTCGATCATAGCCCGCCGAGCGAGAATCTCAAACGACTTCGGATCCCACGAACGTTCACCCGCCTCTTCCAAGGTATCCAGCCCAGCGAGAACCGCGTCAACCGAGGCGGCTGAGGTGAGCTCCTCACCAGCCTTTTTGGAGAGCAAATATCCCTTGGAAAAATTAAGCCCTAGAAACGCCAAGGCAGCCCCGACTCCCAGTCCAGCGACCCCAATCAACAAACCACTTGGCCTGAACCCCATGCGGTCTTTCGACCTGCCCCCGGATCGGCTTGCAAGAATTGCGAGCTGAAAGGCGCAAAGGGCCACACACGCTGGAAAGTGGAAAATAAAGCTGAAATACGACTGGCAAAGCATTGCCACCAATCCGCCAGCTGCACCAAGCTGCCAAACAGTAAGCCCTGAATCACGATCACCGTCATTCACCAGATTCATGGCACCCAAAATCCCGTGAATAAAAATCAGAGCGAGAATGAGGGCAAACCCAATGAGGCCGTAGTCAGAAAGGAGCTGAACAAATTCATTATGGGCAAATTCCGGATCCCCCATCCAAAGTTCTAATACATCCGGATCCCACTTTTCGAGCGCACGATATGAGAACGCCCGAGCTCCTCCGCCAACCCCGGGAGAATCGAGAAAGATTTCAAATCCCATTTGCTGGAATGCCAACCGCCCACCGTCACGGATGGTGGCTTCTACCTTGCGCCCCGTATCCTCCTCGACCTTCTCAACCCGCTTTTCAGTGATTCTTTGAACCATCCAAACCGAGCTAACAATCCCTCCAACCCCTAGCACAACAACCGCAATAGATGTGATACCCAGAAACTTGCTGCGTCGCTGCTTCAAAAGCAGAATCAGAAGAATCATCCATATCGAGCCTCCCACCACAAATGAAAGCCATCCGCCGCGGGATTGGCTCATAATTAAACCCGCGATCAAGCCAAGACTCAGGAGAGCACACGCTCCGCGTGCCACCAAATTTCTTCCAAAAAGCACGTATGAAAGGAAAAAGAAGACCGTGCCATTTAAGAAAGAAGCAAAGGCATTATAATGCGCAAAGAATCCGATGGTGTATCCACCGTCTTCACCAGCAGATTTCCACAAATAAAACGGGGCGTCCGAAACCGATTGCGAAATGGCCAATCCCACGTTTCCAAGAGCCAGAATCGCCAACAAAACAAACCAAAAATTTCGCGCACCCTTCCCAGCGGAAGTCACCGCAAGATAGATTCCAATCGCTAATAAAACGAGAACAAGATCCTGTATAGCCAAACCAATCGGACCACCGATAAGGGCACGCGCCACAAAATATCCTGCACCAAGAATCGACAGGATAATCAGCCACGACCGACTGCCCTGCACAGGGCTCGTTACTCTCAAAATCGAAACGAGGAACACGGCCACACCAAGTCCCAAAAGCCCGACACCAGTGCGGTTGTTGACCAAGTCAATTCCGGTTGCCGCTATGATCACAAAAAATACGGCACCCAATCCTAGGGCTAAATTGGACATCTTATTCATCGTGCTCCTTTGCTAAACAGGACCGCGGGAACGGTCTTAATCAAGATTCGAAAATCTTCCCAAATCGACCAGCGGTCGATGTATGCGACATCAAGTTTCACCCACTCATCAAAGTCGGTGATGTCACTCCGTCCGCTGATCTGCCAGAGGCAGGTGATTCCGGGCTTCATGCTGAGACGCCGACGATGCGAAGATTTTTCAATCGCTTCAATCTCATGAAGTGGAAGTGGGCGTGGCCCAACCAAACTCATCTCCCCCTTCAGAACGTTGATCATCTGGGGTAGCTCATCGATACTGTATTTTCGTAAAAACTTCCCGAACGGAAAAATTCGGGGGTCGGAAGAAAGCTTAAAAGCCGGGCCATCCACTTCGTTGCCGTGCTCCTCTTTAATTTCTTCCAACATCTTATCCGCATCCGGAACCATTGTTCGGAATTTGTAGATTCGAAACGGCTTCCCATAAAGCCCAGCACGTTGCTGGGTAAAAATCACCGGAGCACCCGGGCTCGAGAGCTTGATTCCAATGATGGCAGCCAACCAAAATGGAGAGCCTATAACCACAGCTACAAGCGCGCCAAAAATATCGACGAGCTTCTTAGCAAAAAGTTGCCAGGATAATTCAGGAGTAGAGCGAAAAACCAACATCGGACGACCGGCCACTGCATCAAAGCTGGGCCGGGCCACCTGAGCCCTAAGAAATGTAGCACCAATCCATGCTTCCACGCCTTGAACCTCACAAGCCTCAACCGCCTGGGCGACGCGCTCAAATTCAGCGTGTCCGGTCAAAAAAACCACCCGCTGAACTGCTTCACTTTTAATCAATTTATCAAGTTCCCCTACCGTTTTGGCTTCAAGATCAAAGTTGGCAACGATCTTCCAGGTCTCAAAAACACCGGCTTCCAAATCGTTAAGAAACGCCCCCGTCTCCTCTGACGTTCCCGCGAGAACAACACGTTCAAGATAACCTTCCGAAGCCGCCCTTGCTCGGAGGATTTTCGTCGTCACTCGACTTCGAGACCATAGGAAAAACAAGCTAAACAGAAGACCGGAACCAAGAACCAAGCGCTTGGTATCAGAGTATTTTCCAAAAACCGCAACGAGAGTGATGATCAAAATCACGGTCAACATCGCTCGGAAAAGAATGCTGACGCTTTGAAACCTCTTCCTTGAAAGCAAGCGCTCGTAAAATCCGAAACGCTCCAGGATAAGAGGTGTAAGCGGCACCACGATAAAGATAATCCAGGTCATCCCATCCAAACCGCCTTCGCCAATCGAAGCCATCCCCAGAAGCTGCCTGATCGGGGCGTGAACAGCAGATGCGATGACGAATCCAAGCCATATCAGGAATGCATCGCATACCTGCAAAGCCTGAATTGAAAAGTGCTGCTTAGCTCCCCGTTCGGTCATGGCCCGATATTTTTTCCTTTAGACAGGGTCTCATCATATCCCTTGCCGGGCTCCGAAACCACGATTGGCAGAAGTAGCTTAAGAAACGACTGGATGTGAGCTTCGGTTTGCTTTTCATCCATCCCAGGAACTTGCTCGAATGGTGGCAATCCCTGATCCCGATGCTTCTGGGTTACCAGTGACGAAAAGGTGGCATACGCCCATCGCTGGTCATACCCCTTGAAAATGCGGTCCTTGATATCCTCGCCTGTCCGCTCGTAGTGGCCCGAAACGACCTTTTCATGACCAAAAAAAGTGTAATAAAACACCCGCCACAGGTAGGCTTTTTCTCCATTAGGCAGAAGTATATCTTCCAAATCACCTGCTTCATTTTTCCGCATCAGCACACGCCGGCACAGAATTTCCTTCACCGGTAAAACCTCACGGTTGGGCAGGAGTCCCTCCCACTTGTGGCGCTTCTGAGCCATAAACTGCCAACCCTGCGCGTCCAGACAGACCTCGGGCTGGTGAATACTCTGGCTGAGATTCTTACCGGAAAAAACAATTGAGGTCTGGATTGATGGAAGCAGTCCGTTCTGGTCCTCGTAACGCATTCGCTCAAATTCAGTATCTTTGGCGAGCTTATCTTTTTCGGCTGCACCGGGCTCCTCCGGCTTACCAACCCAACTCCCCAAGGACTCGGGAAGACTTTTGGCAAGACGGGAAGCTTTCATTCCCGGTCTCTCCGGGAAGGCAACCACAACTCCGGCGAAAACCGCCACGATCGCACTAAGAATTAACAGGCGTCTCTTCATGGGGCTGATTTCTCCTTAACCACTCTACGCGAAATTTTGACACTTCTCTTAACCCGCTTAGATCGCTTCTCTCCGAAATTAAGGAGGTAATCCACAAGGTAAAGACCGGAGAGCGCGATCGGGAAGAAAATCAACAAGCCAGCCCAATCATGCCACGTTCCGACTCCAAAGTCGCCATAGCCAAAATTAGCAAGGACAAGAATCGTGAATATCCGAAGAAAATTGCCTACTATCGCCAGCGGAAAAGACGATGCAAAAAGCAGGGCTTTTTTCCAAAAAGACTTCTGGGTGTAGTTGGCGTAGACTGCCGCGATCATCGTAAGCGCCATTAACGAGCGGATGCCACTACAGCCCTCGGCAACTTTCACACTACTCCCGCCAATGAAAATATCAGCTCCCGTGTTAACGAGATCCATACCGAAGAAGATGCCGGTTTGGTAACAGGCCTTCGTAATCAAAACCTGGAGATTTCCAGTCAGTATTGCTTCGAGCCCGGGCACCGGAATGGAAAACCATAAAAAGAATGATGGAAAAATGACATGCTTGGCAATTTGAAACCCAAAGAGGTAATAGGTAAAACCAATGACAACGAACGGAGCACCGATTAATGCCAAACGCGGCTGAATCGTCCGCATCGACATTAAGAAAAAAAGGAGCCCCAGCAAAAGAACCGGGAGACCGATGTAAGAAGAGCTGGTCTCCGCTTTCTTAGTCTTTTGAAAGGCCATCCAAATCATAACCCCAAACGCCACTGGCACGAAACGGCCATGCAAAAAATTGTTGTCGTTGTTACAAGCAAACCAAGTCCACCCCGAGAGGCTTTTGCCAACAACTGTGGGATAAGCAGGGTAAACAAAGTAGATCAGAATCAGAACTCCAAGAGTTCCGAATCCCATCGCACGCATCGACATAGGAAGATCCTTGATACCCGAAAGCGTGATCCGCTGCTTGGCGGAACCTCCGGAGGCTTGCTTCGAATCACTCATCGCTATGGGATTAACGGCATTCTCTGGCCTTACAGCAAGCCCAAAGCGGGCCCTCACCCTCGCCGGTCGCGATCCACTTTGAAGGACCTCCCGCGAAGTTTCGCATTCTTGAGCCCGTCAATCACGTCTCCTGCGACTTCATCGCTGACATCCACCAAGGTATGCTTTGGAAAAATAGTGATCTTGCCCAGTGAGCCATCCGGCACTTCACACTCGCGATAGATCATGCCTGCAATGTCACCAGGCTTGATGTGCTGCGCCTTCCCAATATTCATAAACAAGCAAGCCATCCCCTTGGAATTATTTCGCTCGGGTCTCGATTTGCGGTCGCGTTCCGGACGTTCCCTACGCTCACGCTTTTCGTCCCGCCAGCTCGACTGTTTCTTCTCGTTCGCAAAAGCCTCTTTCTGCTTATCTTCAGCAATAAACTCGCCCTCCCGTGTTGTTGATTCACGTAGCAAGGTAAAGGCCGCATTGGCGATATCAGTCGCAGTATGCCCCTGTTCCAGAAGACGATCGAGGTAACTTTGGTAATTGCCGACCTTGCCACTCTCCAAACTCTCTTGAATCGTCTGGAAAAGTTTGTCCGCCCGCTTTCCTTCGACCTGTTCCTGACTCGGGACGCGTTCGCGACGGATATTCTGGCGAGTGTATTTCTCGATCGTCTGGAGACGATAGATGTCACGACCAAAAACGAAGCTAACAGCACGACCCGAGCGCCCGGCACGACCAGTTCGGCCAATCCGGTGAACGTAATCCTCCGGATCGTGGGGAATTTCATAATTTACCACCAAATCAATATTATCAACATCCAAGCCACGCGCAGCCACGTCAGTCGCAACCAATATTTCAATCGTGCTCTCACGGAACCTCGCCAGAACCCGCTCCCGCATCTGCTGGGTCATATCACCGTGCAATCGGTCGGCAGCATATCCACGCGCCAACAAACCCTCGGTGACTTCATCAACCAATCGTTTGGTATTACAAAAAACCACCGCGAGCCTCGGAGGATCAATATCAAGTAACCGGGAGAGCACTTCCACTTTTGACCGCTGGCGAACTTCGTAGCACGACTGGTCAATGGCATCAACCGTTAGAGACTTGCGCTCAATTTCAATGGTTTCCGGCTTCCTTCCGAAATTGTCGATCAAGCGACTCACACGACGGTTCATCGTTGCCGAGAAAAACATCGTTTGGCGTTCCTTGGGTAGCGCAGCCAACAACTCCTCCATCTCTTCCTGGAATCCCATGTCTAGCATCCGGTCTGCCTCATCGAGAATCACCGTCTTTATATTACGCGGATCAAAGCTCCGACGCTTCAAGTGATCGAGTAAGCGCCCTGGGGTTCCCACAACAATATGAGCACCCTTTCGAAGCCCTTTCAATTGGCGGTCAATTGGAGCACCTCCGTAGACGGGAAGGGCGCGCAAACCTTTGATTTTGCAGCCCAAGCGGAATACTTCCTCACAGACTTGAACCGCGAGTTCGCGGGTCGGGCAAACAATTAATGCTTGAGGCTCGGCAAGATCAGGATCAATTCCAGCAAGTGTAGGAAGCGCAAATGCCGCCGTTTTTCCGGAACCAGTCTGAGACAGGCCGATCAGATCGCGCCCCTCCAAAGCGAGGGGAATTGTCTTAGCTTGAATTGGAGAAGGGCTCTCGAACCCCATGTCCATCACGGCAGAAAGAAGAACATCAGGAAGGCCGAGATCGGCGAATAAAGGGGTATTCATGGCGTATCAGTTAGCGTTCGGCACAAAAGGCAACAGGCGCTTGGGCAGACCCGCGCAATCTCAGAGTTTTCTTGGGTTTGCAAGCCGGAAACGAAAGTTCCGCTTGCAATTCAATGCGTCATTTCCGACGCCAGAGCAGAAAAAAAATCCCACACAGCCCGCCAATCAAGACAGCCGAAGGCTCGGGCACCGAAGTGGTTTCTGCAGCTTCCTCCGCAGCCAAGAGACTGGAAGCTGAGGCCGCAAAGCAGCTCAAGGGGATCCAGATTTTCAATGCAGTTTTACTCATCGACAGCGGGTTAATAGAAAAATCAGCTTATTCAAACAAGCCATTTTTACAATTGTTTGAAGTCCTCCACAGCAATCTCTGGAAACGCTTCCCTTACCTCGGAATCGTCCGCATTTTCAAAATCACTGCTTTGAACCATCAAAGGAGGGCATTATCCAGCATTGGAGTTTCGTCTTCCAAATCAAAATGCCCTGCCATCACCAGAAACAGGGTCTGATCCGAATCGGTCACCAACACAACAACACCCACAATTTCCTGATCCGTAATCGCCGTTTCAAAAGCCCTCTGAACCCCTTTTCCCATTCATGCTATGCAATCCAAAAGGCTACCGCAAACGACAAGGAAAGACTGCCCGGGAGAATTGCCCCGGACAGCCCTTCTAAACTCAACAATTAAAGATTCTTAGAATTTAGCTTCGAAACCAATGAAGGCGTTCCGACCAATATTAGAGCGAGGTCCACGAGCCAGACGAGAAGTGATGCCACGCTTATCGAAGAGGTTGCTCACGCCAGCGAGCAATCTGACATTTTCATTGAGGTCGTATGTCCCGGACAGATCGAAGAGTAAGAGTTCATCAATTTTGCCAGCGCGCGAGCCAGCCCCGGTCGCATCTTCACTTGGTGAATTAACATTCTGAGCAGTGCCATAAGTCTCAGAAACAAATGTAGCATCAAGACTGAGGCTCCAGTCCCCTTTTGCTAGAGAAATTCCAGCCGCCAGCTGCCATTCAGGAACATAGGGGATTTCCGAACCATCCATCCCTCCGGCATAGACGTTGTCGCTTCCACCCGAGGTAACCGTCGACGTCAAGGTTGCATCAGTCCAAGTCGCACTGAAATACATTGGCATCGAGAATTCACTTCCACTACCGCCAAGAGGATCATACGAAATTTGGGCTTCGAGGCCAAAGACCTCGGATTCGCCTACGTTCTGCGAGTTATCGAGAACACCCAGTCCCGCATCGGTAGCGATAAGATTATCAAAGTCGGTGAAGAAGGCTGCGAAGTCGTAGCTAACCTTCGGGCTGTAATAGCGATATCCCAACTCGTATCCGATGGATTCCTCCTCCTCAACTCCATTACGAGAAGCTGAACGGGGACCCGGAATGGAAATTCCGCGATAGACGCCACCATAAACCACACCAGAGTTGTCGAGTTCGTAGTTGAATCCGACACCAGGTGAAAAAAGATCAAAGGTATTTGATCCGGCCTGACTGTTGTTGTTATCGCGGAACGACTGATCGACACGCTCGTAACGAACACCCGAATTCAAGGTTAAATTACCAATGGCAATTTCGTCCTGTACCCATAAGGCAAGTGCGTCAGTTTCCTGAAAACGATTTCCCTGACTTCCGGGAGCACCCACAATTCGGTCCGTAATCGCTCCAGTCGCGCCGAGAACAATCTGCTCGTCATTCTGGAAACGGCGAACGTCGTCACGATGATAGCGCGCCCCGAATTTCAAGAGATGATCCACGCTGCCAGTCGCGAAAGTATAGTCGCCTTGGAGTTGAAAGCCGTAGGCAGAGTAGTCACGGTTATTATTGCGGAAAATCAAAGTGCCCGGTCCGGTCATTTGGAGAATCTCGAGACCGTCCCCGGTCACAAGAGCTTCGCGAATCGAATTAGCGCCCCCCACAATGTCATCCACCTTGGCCCAGTTTCGGGAGAACTCGTTGTAATAACCGGCAATCTCAAGGTTAAGATTTTCGGTGGGCTCAATGCGATACTTCAGGTAAGTCCGGTGCTGCTCTGAAGCCATATTATCAAATCGCGATCCGGAGTAGCGGCGATCGGGATTGTTCCGAACATCATCTTCAGTAAGACCAATGTAAGTTTCGTCTGAATTAAAGTCAGAATAGCCATACTTAAACTCCAAGCGCTGGCGGACCTCGGTGTTGGGCTCCCAGAAAATTTTGACCATGGGCTCGGTCAACGTGAAGCCCGTATCGCTTGAGCCGGGGAGACCTCCACCGGCATCCATGTCGCGAAAACCGTTGCTACTGTGATGAAAGAGCTCCAAAAGGTAACCAAAGGTTCCTGCACAGGTCTCCACCGTATCGCCGTAGTAGCTGTGCGAGAGCAGGGTATTATAAGTTCCATAGGTATTCCGGGTGTAGAAGGTTTCTTCGGCTGGAATCTCGGTGGAGAGGAAGTTAATGACGCCACCAGTAGTTTGGGGTCCATGTTGAATCTGACTCGATCCCTTCAAAACCTCGATTCCCGACATGCGTCCGGCGCGCGGCGAATAGTAGGCTGCAGGCGCAGAATATGGGGCAGGAGCGGTGAGGATCCCATCCTCCATAAGAGTCACCTTTTCAGAACGGGTTCCATCACCACCGCGAAGAGAAATATTGGGGAAGTTTCCGAACCCATCTTCCTCCCGAACGTAAACTCCCGGAACATTGCGAAGGATTCGCTGGATATTGGTGAGGCCTTTCTTTTGGTATTCCTCAGCCTCCAAGTAGGATCCAGATCCGGTCAGACCAAAGAGATCCTCGGAACTACCAATTACGTTGACTGTCTCCAGTGTTTCGAGGGCGTCTTGCGCAGACAACATTCCGACCGCAAGAGCTGAAGTCAGGGAAAAAAATCTGATGTGTTTGGTCATTTTTGTTTTTTGTTGAGAATGAGTCGCAATATCATTTTAAAGCTAGAATGTATGGTCTGGGAGTCTAGATTAGCGAGCTATCGTCGTTAGAAAGGTGATTTAGCTGGTGAGCTGAAAATTAAACGGAATGGCTTTCCGCACACTGACGGCCTGCCCCAGTCCATTCTTGGCCGGGCGGAAGCGATAACTCCGGGCCGCGCTCACGGCTGATTGATCGAGCGTGGAATGCCCACTACTCTGTGAAATTTGACAGCTTGAGACTTTTCCTGAAGCACCGACAGTCACCGTCACGACGACGCGCCCCTGAAGCTTCTTGCGTCGGGCGCTCTTGGGGTAGTGGGGAGTGCTCCGCGAAACAACAGAAGCTTCTTGAGACACTTTTCCGGCGAGGCCAGCGAGACGAGCTCTCTCTCGTAGCCCAAGCTCTGCCTTACTGAGCTCTGTAGACTTGGCCGGGGAACTTTCCTTGGCAACTGTCAAGCTTGTCTTCTCTTTTGTGGAAAGCCCCGCTTGCTCGACCTTCTCCTCAAAGGGATTTTCAAAATCCAACTCCTCAAGGACCAACAGTTCGCTTTTCGTCTGCTCAGGCATGGGAGCTTCGGTGAACTTTGGCTGCTTCTCGGTTGAAACAACAGGCTTCACCCTCGCAAAAACCGGCCCATTTGAAACTGTAATCATCCGCTCCGGGGCAAGATTGCCCTCCGGTTTGGACTTCTTTCGAAGAGGCTCTAGGTAATTTGTCACGATTGGCTGCGGAAGCGCTTGAGCATCAGCGATCACACTTTGAATTTGTACTATTAGAGCCAAACCTGCGCTAATTACTGCCGTGCCAAAAACTGCCACCAAAAGGGAGGTGAAAAAGCTTTTCCCATAACCGGTAAGTCGGGTTTGGAGAGCTGGAGGCGATTGCATGCTCCTTCTTACGCCTCTTTCCGGAGAATTACTGTCGCGCGATTATCTTCTATTAGCGCTCAATTGACTCTCAAGAAATTAACTGGTTTTCCATGAAATTATTGATTTCCACCAATCTTTGGATCAATATCGAGGGTTCGACAGAATTTCGGAGACACTTTTCCCTCTCATCACTTTCCCTGCAACACGGCCTGCAAACCTTGGCAACCCCCAGCTTCCCGGACAGTTCCGAAAAACATCGCTGTCTTCAGGTGACTACAAAAGGCGCACTACGGAGGCACTATCCGAACCCTTCAATCGTTACGACTCAGCCTTGATTCACCTAGCAATGTTTCTGATCCATGGGAAATCCTGGCCCCTGACCTCGTGGCCAACGACCTTTACAGGCAACGTCACATCGGCTAGCGAGGGACCTTTTCCTAGGCGTTAATCTGCCAGCCCTTGCGATACTTCTTGGTCAGGAGCTTATTCGCGGCTTCATCGTTGGTGATTTTAAAGTTCTTGGCATCCCAATCGAGCGCCTTACCAGCACGATGAGCCACATTTCCGAGCAAATTATGCTCAATTAATGAACCGGAATAATCGAAGTTGCAAAGTGTCTCCCCCTCACCACGACAGGCCTTCAGCCATTCATTATAGTGGCCTGCCGAAGGAGCAATCGACGGCTCCGGCCGTCGGAAATCTTTGAATTTATCCGACGGACTGAGGATATTTTTCCCATAATCGGACACCAGCACTCCGTCTTCACCTACGAAAGCCACGCCGATTCCCCACTTATTGATCACCGCATCATTCCCAACCATTGGCTGGAGGACCTCGCTACGCCGCTTCATCCCTTCCGGTCCGTGATACCAAATCACCTTCGTATCATTGGGATGCTGCCAGGTTATTTCCTGCCAAGGTGCCGCCCCAATCGAATCGGGCGCCGGCCCTTGTGAAGAAATCTTGGTCGGATGACGGAGCTTCAAGGCCCACCACGCCAAATCAATCAGGTGGCTCCCCATGTCACCCGGAACGCCGTTGCCAAACTCCCAACGACGATTCCAGTTCAAGTTTCCGCCCTTCCAATATCCTTCATTGTAAGCCCGATCAGCAGCTGGTCCCAGCCAGACATCCCAGTCAAAGTAGTCAGGCACTGCCTGCTTCTCCAGAACCGCTTGGCCCACATCACGAATACTCCGGCTACACCAAACATGCGCTTCTTTCACCCGGCCAATCACCCCAGCCTGAATCAGCTCCACTGCACGGCGATAACTCCCCCCCGCATGAATCTGCGTCCCCATCTGGGTCGCAATCTTGCCTTTCGCTTTGGCATATTCCTCCTGCATCCAGCGCGCTTCCTGCACCGTGTGGGCCAAGGGCTTTTCACAATAAACATGTTTCCCTGCTCTCATCGCCGCAATTGCCGCAGGAGCGTGATGATGGTCTGCCGTACTAATCACCACCGCATCAATCTCCGGATTGCTGACCACCTCACGCCAATCAGTCGTCGTCTTTGCTCCCGAAAATCTCTTCTGAACGGCCTCGAGCGTCTTCCGGTTCACATCACAAAGAGTATGGATATTCTCGGCTTTCACTCCGTTCAAATTCGCCCCGCCACGACCACCTGAGCCGATGATTGCCATGTTAAGTTTCGCGTTTGGAGACTGCCCACGCACCACGGAAGGCGCCAGAGCGGAAGCGAGACCGAACCCGACAAACTTTCGTCGGCTATAATTGGAGATGTATTCATTCATGGCAATTGATCGTTTTTGTTGAGGATTCCGACAAGGTTGCGATCTTGATGGCGTATTGCAAGATCATGATTCTGAAAAAATTCCCCACTCATTCCATCATAGGAGCCACATTCCTTGCCCTCGGCATTTTCGCCACCCAAAGCTTCTCTGATGTAAAAGAGACGAAATCCGAATCCACTCCTGCCCTCAAAAAGGCCTTCATCGACGGCACCGGACAAGGCTGGCGCGAACTTACCGGCGCCGACTTTGTGAACGTGAATTGCGATCCCAAAACCTGGACCTGGGACGGCGGACACGCCTCCTGCACCGGAAAACCGGTCGGTGTAATTCGCATGAAGGAGCCTATTAAAAACTTCGAACTCGTCTGCGAGTGGATGCACAAAAAGCACGCTGGCAATTCCGGCGTCTTCGCTTGGGCCAGCCCGGCTTCCATTGAAAAACTCGCCGCCGGAAAAGGCCGTCTTCCCGATGGCATCGAGGTGCAGGTTCTCGACCTTGGCTACGAAACCAACTGGGAAAAAAACAAAGGCGAGCCTTCCGATTGGTTCACCTCCCACGGAGACGTCTTCCCCACCGGACCTGCCAAAATGAAGCCTTTCCCACCTGTTGCGCCAAACGGTAAACGCAGCTTTCCCACCAAGCGCCTCACCAAGGGCATCAACGAATGGAACCACTACTATATCCGCGCCATCAATGGTGAAGTCCGACTCTGGGTCAACGGAGAAGAAGTCTCAGGTGGAACTAACTGCAGTCCGGCCGAAGGATACCTCTGCCTTGAATCCGAGGGCTCCCCTATCGAATTTAAAAATATCCGGCTCCGTCTTTTACCCTAACGGGTCTGCTGGGTCGTGATGTGTATGTCGTGGGCCAACCCCATCGGCTCACACATCAACTTGCTCGTAATCAGCTTTAGCGCTGCTGTCCCCGGCAACAATTTAATACCAGCTGCGACATATTGGTCATTCGCATATGAGGCCGCCTCACCCGCTCCTGTCTACACCACGACTCAATGTTTCTTCAGCCTAACTACCCAGGGAACTCCAATAATCATTGGCCTAACCATCGTAGCGACAATTCCGATCTGTCTAGACAATCAGGTAAACAATCGCAGTCAGGATAATCCAGGCCGCCATCCCCAATTTGAGGCGTTTCGCTCCCAAATAAATCGCGAGATGCTTTGCCAGCGTGCCCCCAATCAATGCGCCCGGCGCAGCGAAGACCAATACTTCCAAAATGATCACAGATTTTCCGAAGTAAAAAGGAACCCCCGAGATTACTGTAATCGATGTCACACAGACAGCCACTGCCACTGCTAAATCGACACGAAAGCGAAGCACCAACAAATAGATCGCCAGAATCTCGCCAACGCCAATTGACAACCACGCCGTAATTGCGCCGCCAAGAATTCCACTCACCCCGAGCCCCACCAATTCAACTGGGCGAATCCCCTCTTCGCGGCCTCCATTCACATCGCGTCCCTTTAAGGTTCTCACAAAAATCAAGAGCCCCACCACTAGCGAAAACGACGAAAACAAAAACTCAATATTCCAATTCGGATTCGGAAGGAGTTCCTGCGCCCCCCTTAAGCCCAGCAAGGCACCGCAAACGCCCACTAAAAGAATCATCCGAAGACTCTTCGATTGAGCGTCCACGATCGCCCTCTTTTTCAGGTGCTGCAGCCACGACAGACCTCCAGCCGTCATGCCAAAACACTGGATCGCCAGACTGGTCGCAAGCGACTCGGTCACCGAGAGCCCAAGCAAAGTGAACACCGGAAGAAAAACAATCCCTCCTCCCGCACCAGTCGAATTCGCAACCGTCGCCGCAAACACCCCGATAAGAAAAAAATGCCAATGGTTCCCCACCTCGCCAAACAGGGCACATTCCTGCCTGGCAATCCCAGTTCCCAACGTGCCTAGAACTACCACCGCCACCAGATAAAACCCAAGGCGCCACCACCAGAGACGATCAGCTTCGGAATTCGAGGACAACCCGGACATCTGCACCAGATTCATACCGCTCCACCTTTCCCGCAAGTGAAAGTCCCTTCAATCAACCAGTCGCCCTTGCCGCAGTATTAGATTCCGTTCAATCTACCCCAAATGCCAGACGACCAATCCGTCAACCCCTACGCCGCCCCCGGTACTCTCAGCCATGAAAAGATGGGCTTCGCCGGCTTTGAAGTCCGGGGAAAGAAGCTCGCGGTCCAAGACGGAGCCATCCTGCCCGCCCGCTGCATCAAGACCAACCAAGATGTTACCCCTGGCGAAAACGGTCGTCTTAAGCGCATCAAACTCAATTGGACTAATCCATGGTGGATCCTCTTGATCCTGCTCCCAATTGGAATTCTAATCTATATTATCGTCGCACTTTCTACTCAAAAAAAAGGCTCTATCACGATCTCCCTCTCCAGCGAGGCTATGAAACGGAAAAGAGTTTGGCTGATATCCCTCTTTTCATTGGCATTTGGAATACCAGCTCTTCTCTTTGGGCTGCGTATCGAATCTGCAGAGCTTATTGGCTTTGCCGTCTTTGGCTCGATTTTACTCCTGATCGCTGGCCTCTTTACTATTCGCTACTTGACTCCGGTCAAATACATCGACGGATGGTTCCTCATCAGAGGGGTTCACAAAGAATTTCTTAACGACCTCGCCTCTGGAAAAATCTGGCGAGACGGCGCTATTGCGGCTGACCACCGATCAGAGCATTGATCCTAATCACGACATCACGTGCCTGTGTCTTTGGATTTACGGAGCGATCGTGGTGCACCAATATTCCATTCCGGAAAAGGAAGGTCTCACGGCGTGGCTTGCTGTTGGGATGCTCAATGCGGTAGGCGTCGCAAATTGCGCCATTTGTATCGCAGAGTAAGGAAAAGGGAATATCGAATTTGTCCGAGAAATCGCGTTGCTCAGCAATTGAATCCATGGAAACACCGATCACTTGAATGTTGTTTTCAATCAATGTCGCAAATGCAGACCGCAGCGACTTTACCTGTTTGATTCATCCAGAGGTATTTGCCTTCGGATAGAAGAAAGCCACGGCCCACGGCCCGGAAGTCGCCTCCTTAATGTTCACCTGTCGGCCAAATTGATCCGAAGCAGATAAGGAAGGCGAACGCCAACCCTTCACATGAGAATCCCCATCCTCATAAATGGTGCAAGCCGTCAACAAGACTGCGAAAAAGCACAAGGGAAAACAAACGATTCCTTTCATGCTAATAACCATGCCGGATCAGTCCGGACTCTGCAATCAGTCTTTCGCCATCTTTGTGAGGAATCCCAGCGAAACCAAAAAGCGATCCATCTCCTTCACCGTTTCATCATACTTGACCTTGTTAAAAAAACCGTGCGGCTGGCCCTCATAGAGAAACAGCTCCGACTTCACTCCGGCATCCGCCATCAAGTCCCGATATTTCTCCGCCGTTGCAACTGGGATCAAATTATCCTTCGTTCCCAAAAACACGATCGTGGGAGGGGTAGTCTTATCGAGATTGTGCATCGGTGAAATTTTTTTCCAATACTTTTTCACCCTGCTGTGACCATACCCCTTCGGCCCATTGTCATAGACCGGATTAAAAAGCACCAGAGCAGCTGGCTTCGAAGAAACCGAAACATCCTCGCCCTTCTCAACGATTCCTTTCGTTGTTCCAGTGGCAGCAGCTACATGACCTCCTGCCGAACCACCGCCCGCAGCTAGCTTCTTGGGATTAATCCCCAACTCAGCTGCATGAGCCCGAACCCACCGAATCGCCGAATTTCCATCCTTCACACACTCAAGCGGAGTCGTACGATTACGACTCTTCACCCGATACTCCGCTGAAATCGCTACCATTCCTCGTTTTGCAAGATGCTCACATTGTGGATAAAATTGTGAGGGCGATCCTCCGTTCCATCCGCCGCCAAAGAAAAATACAATCGCCGGTTTTTGATCACTCGCTTTGTGACCTTCCGGATTGAAGATATGAAGCTTCAGCTCAACATCGCCAACCTTCTTGTAAGTCTTTTGGAAGTCAGGTGTCGGCTCGGCCGCAAATGACAACGAACAAGTGAGGATGAACGAAAAAATGATCTTCATGAGGACCACTACGTCTCAAGAAAACGGCCTATTTGCAAGAACTCTCAAAAATTCTCCCCCGCCCTCTCACTTGAAAACATCTAGGGAAGAGTCATCAATATCCGCGAGATATGCTGCAAAATCTCGGCTACCTTGCCTCTCCTCTCTTAAAAACTGATCTACATTTTAAGGAGGTTTGCGGACTGCTCCTGCCCTCCGTATAGGGCTCGAAAAACAAAAGTTCCCTTTCCAAAACAGACTATTTCACCGCTCCCTTTTGAGCTTCCACCCCTCCAACCTTGGGTTCTCATCCACCCGCTCTATTCCTTCAACTGTCAGCCAACCAATTGCCAGGAGAGCCCCGATCATAAATAGCCAAACCAGCAATCGCCAAAACCATGGCACCATGACCGGCTGATAAGTTCGCAATTCCGGGCTTTCATCAACCACAATGGAAATCGCTACCTTTTCCTCTTTTTTCTTCGGCAACTGCAACTGCTTGATCGCCAGACTCGAGAGCAACTGCCGAACCTCTTCCGTACCATCACGATTTGCCCCAGGCCTTAACCCAGCGGCAATGTCATAAAACCACTGGAAATAATCGATCAAAAAGATACAGCTTTTCCGTTCCTCTCTAGGAAAAAAAATTTCAGCAGTATCAAAATTTACCGCCCCCGCCACCGGCCCGAAATCATCCAGTAATCCTCTGGCGTGTTTTGATACGGTCTGAATCTCCGGCTCATCAATCTTCACTTCATCGATGGAATTGCCATTGATCCACCGGGACATCACCCAAGGAATTCCCTGTTCATCCAATCCGCAATCCAGCACCTCAGCCAAAAAGGGGTGGCGGAGTGCCTTAAGTTCATCCAATGCTTCTCGAAGCATCCTTGACCGCTTGAGCTGCTGCCGATCTTTCTCATCCAATAAAATTCGGGTGAGCCGCATGACTTCTCCATCACTCCCTCGGACCCGATGAATCGTGCGAGTTGGGCTCTCCTCGACGAGGTCTTGAATCTGAAATTTTGCGTCCATTAAAAATGAGACCTAGATCTAACCAATCGGACAACAACCCGTCCAGCGAATCCCCCGCCAGAAATCCCATTCGCCTTTCTCCAGCCATCCGTTAGCTTCCGCCCATGGCCAGCATCCAAACTCTTCTTCAGGAAATCTCTCTTCTTTCCTCCGCTTCCGCCACCCTCGGCTGGGATCAGGAAACCTACGCGCCCACCCAGTCGGTCGCCCATCGGGCCAAACAACTCGCCTACCTTCAGGGCAAGATTCACAAGCTCCAAACTTCTGACGATTTTCGCGACGGCCTCGCCTCACTCGATCCCACCAACCAACGCGAACTTACCCATCGCTACGAACGCGCCACCAAGCTCCCCCTAGAACTCGTCGAGCGCGACTCCGAAACCTCCTCACTCGCCAAGGCCGCCTGGTCCGAGGCTCGTGAGAAAAACAAATTCCAAACCTTCGCCCCGCATCTCGCAAAGCTTCTCGAGATCGCCCGCGAAAAAGCCGACCACTGGGGCTTCGAAGACGAACCCTACGACGCACTTCTCTCCGAATACGAACGCGGTGCCAAAACCCGCGAAGTCTCCACCCTCTTCGAGTCCATCGACACCGAGCTCGCCGAAATCGCCGCCACCGCCGTCGAAAAATCATCCTCCATCCCCACCGATTACCTCCACGGCCCCGCCCCCATCGACGCTCAACAAACCCTCAACCGCGAGGTCGCCGAATCCCTCGGCTTCGACTTTACCCAGGGCCGCATTGACACTACCGCCCATCCCTTCTGCACCACCCTCGGCCCCGCCGATGTCCGCCTTACCACCCGTTACGAAGACCACGACTTCGCTTCCTCACTCTTCGGCGTCATGCACGAAACCGGCCACGGACTTTACGAACAAGGCCTACCCGCCTCCGACTTCCACCTTCCCTCCGGCCACGCCGTCTCCCTCGGCATTCACGAATCCCAATCACGCCTCTGGGAAAACCACGTCGGCCGCTCCCGCCCCTTCTGGGAAAAATGGTATCCCCGCGTCCAGAATCTCTTCCCCCACCTTCGCAAAATCTCGCTCGACGCCTTTCTCCCCGCCGTCAATCGCGCCGCCTATTCCCCGATTCGCGTGGAAGCTGACGAAGCCACTTACGACCTTCACATCCTCCTCCGCTTCAAACTCGAACGCGCCCTCCTCGCCGGCGAACTTCAAGTCTCCGACGTCCCCGCCGCCTGGAATGACGAGTTCGAAAAGCTCTTCAACTTCCGCCCCAAAACCGACTCCGAAGGTTGCCTTCAAGACATCCACTGGTCGATGGGTGGTCTCGGTTACTTCGCCACCTACTCACTCGGCAACATCAATTCCGCCCAGCTCTTCCAAGCCGCCATGAAGGACGAATCGGTCTCCACCGCCTTCGCCAAAAGCGACTTCCTTCCCCTCCTCGCCTGGATGCAAAAAAATATCCACCAACACGGCTCCACCCACTTCCCCCAAGACCTCATGGAAAAAGCCACCGGCTCCAAAACCGATCCCCAACCCTACCTTAAACACCTCCGCAGCCGCTTCACTCAATAGCCACTAGACTCATCCTGCTTCTCCTCATCTTCCAAATCCTGTCGGCATCCGCCAGCGGAGGCAAATCCGACAAAAAGAAGGAAGCCTCCCAATGATCCATACGATCGCTTTGGTGGTTCCGAAAAAGACAAAGCTGAGGAATCTCCCAAAAAGTAACGACCGCCCATCCGAATTTCCTATTCGTAAACAGAGCCACTCAAACACTCTGCTTGACCTCCATTGATATTTTCATTATTCCAAAATCATGAAACTAAAGGAGGCCAGCATTGCTCTATCTGCACTTGCCCAGGAATCCCGATTGGAAGTGTTTCGCCTCCTCGCTAAAAACAGCCCGGATGGTCTTTGCGCCGGTGATCTTTCTAAGGCCCTCGACATTCCCAAGCCTACCATGTCTTTCCATCTCAAGGAGTTGAGCACCGCAGGCCTCATCGATTCAGAGAAGCTGGGACGCTCCATCAAATACCGGCTCCAAACCAAAAGGATGTCCCAACTGATGGAGTTCCTCTCCGAAGATTGCTGTCAGGGGCGTCCCGAACTTTGCTGCCCGAAAGGGCCAAACATTTAGTAACAACATCACATAATAAAATCATGCCTACCAAAATTGGAATCAACGGATTTGGCCGGATCGGCCGACTCGATCTCCGCGCGGCCTTCGGCTCGGAGGAGCTGGAATTCGTGCACATCAATGAGCCCTTCGCCAACGCGAAAGCCGCCGCCCATCTCCTCGAATTCGACACCGTCCACGGTCGCTGGGACCACGAAATCACTGCAGATGAGAATTCGATCACCATTGATGG
>JBDNAG010000023.1:0-4615 GCA_039768565.1 Akkermansiaceae bacterium
GCGATGGCCGGCCCCAGGGCCCAAGCAAAAAAAAGGCACCCGGTGGCGAAAAATCGTTTTGAAAGTGTAATCATAGATGAAGTTCAGAACTGCTACTTTGTTTACCAGACACCACTTTCGTTACAAAGTGTAGAATTACCTCCAAAGCGTCCCTTGCCAGCCAGTCAGGAAAATCTCAAATCACTCCATTGATCAGAGATTAGGCGATAGATCTCTCCACGAAGCGACAGTAGACAAGGTCACGAAACCTTCCTGGCGGAGGAACAGAGTCTATTATGAGAATCATTCGCACTCTTTTTTCAACTCGAATTGGCATCTTGGCATGGTGCCATTGCACATTGGCCCCGTTTGGATATGCAGCAGAGCGGACTACTCTGGCAGAGGCCCGCGAGGTTGGCCGCTCAAACTCGGCTCTTTTAGCGCAGGGAGAATCTTCCCCGGAAATCGCCGGAGCTCCCACCGCCAACCTTGCGGATTTCAAAAAGCACATCTCACCAATTCTCACGAAAACCTGTGTGGAATGCCATGGCCCCGAGAAAATGAAGGGAAAGTTTCGGATTGATACGCTGGATCCGAATCTCATTGAAGGTGGCGATGTTGATTGGTGGCTCGAGATCCTCGATGTGGTGAGCAATGGCGAGATGCCCCCGGAGGATGCCGATGTCCAATTGGCCGATGAGGACCTTGGCAGGATCACCGGATGGCTAAGTTCTGAAGTTCAAAAAGCCTCAACGGAGCGTCGGAACAAAGGCGACCACTCCTCCTTCCGTCGCATGGCGCGGTATGAATACGATTACGCTCTGCAAGACCTGCTTGGACTGAACTATTCCCTCTCCGGAAACTTGCCCCCCGAAGCGGCCTCGGAAGACGGTTTTAAGAACAGCTCGGAAATGCTGCAAATGTCGGCAATGCAATTTGAGGTCTATCGTGAGACCGCACTCAAGGCGCTCAAGCATGCCACCGTCACGGGCGAGCAACCCAAGATGGTTAGCTATCGACTCCCCGATTCGGACGATGCCTCAAGCCTCCTTGACCAAAATCAGATCAGTAAAATTCATGAGCTCACACAAAAGGTTAAGAAAGGGCAGACTTCTCCGAAGACCGTCACTTTTGACCAGAGAAAGCGCTCGGTGAAGTTCAACCTCAGCAACCACCTTCCCGACGGTGGCACGATGCGAATTACTCTGCGGGCCGCGCGCTCAACGATGAAGCCCGATGAATTTGTAAGCCTCCGTTTTCAATTCAGCGCTCACACGAGTAACAACGCCAACTTTTCCGAGGTCATCAGCAAAAGTGACATTCCAATAACTGGTTCGGTTGACAATCCCCAACTCATTCACCTCGACATCCCGCTCAGCGAAATCCAGCGAAACCCGTTTCGAAACAACAAGGAGAAGTTTCCGAGGCGGGATGAGTTTCTGACCATCGAGTGCCAAACAAGCACGCAAGAAAAAGAGCCACTCACCGTTCTTGTCGACTTTATTGAGATCAGCGCACCATTCTTCGAACAATGGCCACCGCAAAACCATCGTGAGATTTTCTTCGAGAGTAAAAACAAAACGAATGAGGAAAAATATGCCCGTGAGGTTTTGACACGCTTCATGGTGCTTGCCTGGCGTCGTCCGCTTGGTCCGAAAGAAGTGGATCCTTTCGTGAACTTGTTTGCAAAATACCGTCCTGAATTCGCCACCATGGAAGAGGCGATGCTGGAGGTGCTGGCAACTGTCCTGGCGGCTCCGGAGTTTCTCTACCTGACGCAACAAGATTCTAGGACGATCAGCGAGATCGAACTGGCCAGTCGGCTTTCGTTTTTTCTTTGGTCTAGCATCCCTGATGAAGAACTGCTGACGCGCGCGTGGAAAGGAACGCTCAAGAGGCCGGAGATTCTGAAGGCGCAAATTGAACGCATGTTAGCAGATCCGCGAGCCGGGCGATTCTCGAAAAATTTCGTGGAACAATGGCTCGGTTTGGACGGGCTCAATAGCGTGGTGCACGTAAAAGACACCTCACTCCTAGAAGCGATGCAGAAGGAACCCATCGCCTTCTTTGATGATGTCCTCAAGCACAACCGGAGCATAATGGATTTCCTCCACTCAGACTACGCGGTAGTGAACGAAAAAATGGCCGGACACTATGGCATTCGCGATGTCCGTGGCCCTCACTTCCGCAGGGTTCCCATAAAGGCCGATATCAATCGCGGCGGAATCCTGACCAACGCCGCGATGCTCGCCATGAATTCCGACGGTAAGGACTCGCACCCGCTTAAACGCGGCATCTGGATGCTCGAGCGTATCCTCCATGACCCTCCCCCACCCGCTCCGCCAAATGTCCCGGAGGTTGATTTGACCGACCCAAGAATTTTGGAAATGACCCTCAAGGAACGCATCGCCGATCACCGCAACAAGCCGGCCTGCATTTCCTGCCATGCTAAAATCGATCCTTGGGGAATTGCTTTCGAAAATTTCGACGCCTTGGGCGCCTACCGGACCAAGATCAAAAACAAGCCGGTCGATGCGACTTCGGCACTATTTAACAAACAAGAATTAGCGGGTATGGACGGCTTGAAACGCTACCTCCTGACCGACCGACAGGATCAATTTTCCCGCGCAATGGTTCATAAAATAACAGCCTATGCACTCGGGCGGCCGTTGAGCTTTAGCGATCATGCCGAGATCGATGCTCTAACCCTGCAATTCAGAAAAAAAGGAGATCGGCTGGGAGATTTGATATACCTCATCATTCACAGCAGTATCTTCAACTCCAAGTAGCAGCTGTAATCCAGATAATGAGCACCAAATCTGCCTCCATGAATCGTCGAAATTTCCTCCGGGGAACCGGAGTTGCGCTCGGCCTGCCCTGGCTGGAAACCTTTGCCGCAGATGATTCCAATCCGGACCCGGCACCTAAGAGATTTGTAAGCGTCTACCACCCTGACGGGGTCGGCCTGCCAGTAAGGGAAGATCCGGCCTGGAAGGATTGGAGTTGGTTCCCACGCGGTGGCGAGAGGAATTTCCAGCTCACCAAAGTGCTCGATGTCCTCGAACCCTTACGAAAGGAGATCACAATTTATTCGGGACTTTCACACCCGGCGGCCCGAACCGTCCACGGCCATTCCAATGCCGATCAATACCTTACCGGCGCGGCTATCGGCGGGCACGGAGCTTACAAAAACTCGATCTCCATCGATCAGGTCTACGCCGAACAAATAGGTCAATTCACCCGACACTCCTCACTGGTGATGTCGACCAATGGTGGTGTCGGTGGGCCACGGGGAGCGCAGACCCAGTCCTACAATCGCAGTGGACGGCCCATCCCGGCCATGAATCACCCCAAGCGGATTTTCGACATGCTCTTCGTCACCAGTGGCAAGGAAGCCGCTGCGAAATTGGCACGGAGCAAGAGCGCTCTGGACCTGCTCATCGCCAACACCCGCGCCTTGGGCCGCAAACTTTCCCGCCATGACCAACAAACGCTGGAACAATATCTTGATGCCGTTCGCGACACCGAGGTGAAGTTGGTGAAAGCACGCAAGTGGATCGACACCCCCGTTCCCAAGGTGGACACCACGAAGCTCTCTCTGGAAGCAGGCCCCAAAGAAGCAAAGCTCTACTTTGAAACGATGTATGAGCTGATTTACCTCTCATTCCTCAGCGATTCCACCCGCGTTGCGACGTTCCAGCTCGGGCGTGAAAACGGCGGAGGTTCTCACGACCTGCTTTCAAAGGCAGTTGGGCTTGGAAATGCCCACGGTTTGACGCATGCCGTTAAAAAGCCCAAAGGTTGGCAAAACCTCGGAACCTACAATCGTTATCAAGCGGAGGAATTCGGACGCTTCATCCAGAAGCTCAAGGATACGAGGGAACCCAATGGCCAAGGAAGCATTCTCGACAACACCTTCGCAATGCACGGCTCGGCTTCGAGCAGTTTCCACCTTTCCCGTAACTACCCCATTATCTCGGCGGGGGGCAAAAATCTCGGCTTTGATAACGGCCGCTACCTCAAATTCGGAAGAGGCAATGAAGACAATCAAGCCGGAGCAGGGATCGTGAGTGACAAAGGCTGGCGGGGCAAAGTGGAGGTTGAAGAACTTCCACTCTCCCAACTCTTCATCACCATCTTGCAAAGACTCGGTGTCGAAACCAATTCCTTCGCCGGAATCACCGGCACCTTGAACCAAGTGTAACTCCGGACTTACCTTATCGGCTTGCGACCCGGACGCGAAAAAATTGCCGGACCGTTGCAAGGCTCTCGTCTGATCTCATTGAAATGGTCACCGTACCATCCTCATTAAAGATGGTCGAGTTGCTGATCGTGAGCGGAGTCCAGGAGATCAAATCAGAGGTGAACTCGACGGTGACAATCACATCATCAGCGGCAAGGTTGCGAGTAAATTCCAAAGTAAGGAAGGCCTCTTCACCCAAAGTCGTAAAACTGGAATGAATCTCGCTACCCACCGCGTATTCGACCAGATTTGAAACACCATTGCCATTGTCATCGGCATTGGGATCGCCCGAGAAAGTTGTGGAATCCGATTCACCCGGAGTGCCGCCCGCGAATGAACTAGATCGCCAATTGGCGGGATCAGAAAGATCAGGACTCCCTGCCGGAGCGATTA
>JBDNAG010000002.1:0-47976 GCA_039768565.1 Akkermansiaceae bacterium
TCACGGTCACATCATTCAGAAAATCTCCAGAGGAGTCAGTCGTTGATGCTGAGATTGTGAAGGGAATTAAAGTGTGGAAGAGCGATAGTAGGAAAGTAGTCTTCATCGGTTCGACGGAATAGTGCCCCATGGGCGGGCGGACCCTGAAATAGGAAATCTTTTGGATCAATAGGATTATGAGGTCTTATTGGGTTGAAGAAGAGAGGTCCGGAAAGCATCGATGCCTCGAAAGTTTCTACCGCTCTTTTTTTGGGCCGTCATCCCATTACTTGTTGCCATAGCCTCCGTGGTCACTTCTCTCTTTTTTTTAAGGGCGATGACGTGGCGGTTGAAGAGAAGAAGAATGTTGAAGATTTCCAGTGTTCGATTCTGAGGAAGATGAACGATCCGTTTGGGAATTTGGAGTAGCATTCTTTTGAGTAATAATCATAAGGATAAGACGTCGAAGGCAGCTGCTTTCGGTCGGTGTTGGATAGAACCGAAAGCGGGTTTCTTCAACTACGTGGTATTGTTAGCGCTTCTTTTTGCCGCCGCCTCCGAGGAGGTCTTCGAGTCCGCCCATGTCATTCATGTCTGGCATGCCGCCTTTGCCTCCTCCCATGAGTCCGCCGAGACCTCCCATGCCTCCACCTCCAGCGCCGCCCATGCCGCCGAGTTGCTTCATCATATCCTTCATCTTGCCTTTCGACTTCATCATTTTCTGCATCTGACCAAACTGCTTGAGGAGCTGGTTGACTTGAAGGATGGTGGTGCCTGACCCCTTGGCGATACGCTTACGGTGAGTCGCTTTAATGACAATTGGGCGTGAGCGTTCGCGCTTGGTCATGGATAGTACGATGGCTTCCATTTGCTTGATTCGTTTGTCGTCGAGGGCGCCGGTGGGAAGTTGTTTTTTGATCTGTCGGAAGCCGGGGAGCATGCCGAGGATTCCATCGAGTGGTCCAAGGCTCTGGATCATTTTCATCTGCTCGAGGAAGTCATTGAAGTCGAACTTGCCGGACTGCATCCGCTTTGCCGCTGACATCGCTTTTTTCTCGTCAATCTTGTCGGCGACTTGCTCCACCATGGTGACAACATCCCCCATGCCGAGGATTCGGTCGGCCATGCGGTTGGGGTGGAACTCGGCGAGGTTTTCCATTTTCTCACCTTCACCAATATACTTAATGGGCTTGCCGGTGACGGCGCGCATTGAGAGGGCGGCACCACCGCGGGCATCACCATCTAGCTTGGTGAGGATGAGGCCGGTGATTCCAATTTCGCGATCAAAAGTCTGGGCGACCGAAACTGCTTGTTGACCAGTTGCGGAGTCTGCGACGAGCAGGGTCTCGCCGGGTGAGAGAAATTTGTGAAGTGCCTTAAGCTCGTCAAGGAGGTTGGTGTCGAGTTCCTGACGTCCCGCGGTATCAAAGATGACGACGGTGCCGTTTTGTTCCTTGGTCCATTTGATGGCACGTTTGGCGGTCTTGACGAGATTGGTTTCGCCCGGCTCGGGAGTGAAGACGGGGACGTCAACTTGCTCTGCAAGTTTGGCGAGTTGGTCGATAGCAGCGGGGCGATAGAGGTCGAGCGCAACGAGAAGGGGGCGGCGGCCTTCCTTCTTGAGTCGGAGTGCAAGCTTGGCTGCGGTTGTGGTTTTACCTGCACCATTGAGACCGCAGAGGAGGACGTATCCCGGTGGGTTGAGATTAATGGGGGCCTGGTCGCCGCCGAGGAGTTCGGTGAGTTCGTCCTGGAAAATTTTGACGATTTGCTCGCCGGGCTTGATAGACTTTAGGACATCAGCGCCCTGGGCTTTTTCTTTAACGCTGGCGATAAAATCTTTGACGACACCGAGTTCGACATCAGCCTCGAGGAGGGCTAGACGGACATCGCGGAGTGAGTCAGCAATGTTCTTTTCGGAGATTTTTCCGACACCCCGGAGGTTCCGGAAAGTTTTGTCGAGGCTGTCAGCGAGGTTTGAAAACATGGGGGGACCATAGTCGGCGCGGCAAGGACTGCAATACTAAGGCTGAAGGAATCAAAGGGCTCTATTTGCGAAGCAGCGAGGAGGGAACTTGTGGATTTTTTGGAGATGGCTAGATTTTGAGGGCGATGAAGATACTAGCCTTACTTACTTTGATGGTCAGCCCGCTTGTGGCTGAGGTTTATGAATTGCGGACCTATCACGCGCATGAGGGAAAAATGGAGGGGCTTTTGTCCCGCTTTCGCGATCATACCACGGCGATTTTTGAGAGCCATGGCATGAAGAATATTGGATATTGGCTGACCGAAGGGGATGATCCGAAGTTGGTTTACATTATCACTCACAAGGATCAAGAAACGGCCAAGAAGAACTGGAAGGCGTTTTCAGCGGATCCGAAGTGGAAAGCCGCGAAGACGGCCTCGGTTGCAAACGGTAAATTGGTCAAGAAGGTGGAGTCGCAATTTTTGACTCCCACGGATTTCTCGAAGCTGAAATGAGAATCGGGGCCTGATTTTGTATTGGCGGGGTCAGGCCTCCCCTCTAACAATACAACCTGTTATGTCTGATATTCCTTGTACGCTCGCATCATTGTCCGGTTGGTTGGTGCCTGTGCTTGTTGTTTGTGCCTTGGTGGCGGTGATTCTATTTTTTACGGTGGGCCAATACAACGGCCTAGTGAAGTTGCGGAACCGGTTTCGGAATGCTTTCGCCCAGATCGATGTCCAGCTGAAACGGCGACACGATTTGATTCCAAATCTTGTCGAGACAGCTAAGAAATATATGGCGCACGAGAAGGAGACGCTCGAAGCGGTGATCCAGGCGCGCAATGCAGCGGAGTCGGCGCGTTCGGGGCTTTCTCCGGATAATTCCGGTGGCATGAACAAACTGATGGAGGCCGAGGGGGGATTGAGTTCGGTGATGGGCCGGCTGTTTGCGCTCTCGGAAGCATACCCGGATCTACGTTCAAACGAAAATATGAAGCAACTCAGCGAGGAGCTGACGAGCACCGAGAACAAGGTCGCTTTCGCCCGGCAGGGTTACAATGACGCGGTGATGCACTACAATAACAAGCGAGAGGTGTTCCCGAGTAGTGTCATTGCCGGAATGTTCAACTTTGGCCCGGCAGTGATGTTTGAGGTTGCTGACGAGTCGGAACGTGAGTCGGTGAAAGTCGATTTTGATTAATGCCCGGGCGTTTCCAATCATCGGAATGCCGTCGAAATGGTGCGGGTTGGACCGGCTTCATTTGTGAATGCGTTTGAAATTAATTTTTGAATCATGGATTTTTTTGAGGCACAAGAGGAAGCGCGGAAGAAGACTAAGTGGTTGGTCCTTTGGTTTATTCTGGCTGTGGTTGGGGTTATCGTCTCCGTCGATTTGTTGATCCTAGCTCTAGCTGGCGGCGGGGATCCGCTTCCTTTGGTGCTATTGGCATCTGTGGTGACGGGGGGAATTATTCTTGGCTCGAGTGGATTTAAATCGATGCAGCTGAATGCTGGAGGTTCGGTTGTGGCAGAGGATTTGGGCGGCCGATTGGTGATGCCGGGTTCCACTGATTTCGAAGAGAAGCGGCTTTTGAATATCGTTTCGGAAATGGCTTTGGCCTCCGGTATGCCGGTTCCGCAGGTTTATCTCATGGACCATGAAGAGGGAATTAATGCCTTTGCGGCGGGGACCGAACCTTCGAATGCGGTAATCGGGGTGACGCGGGGATGTTTGCAGCGGCTCTCTCGCGAAGAGTTGTCGGCTGTCATTGCGCATGAATTTAGCCACATTCTAAATGGCGACATGCGATTAAATATGAGGCTGATGGGCCTGGTGTTTGGCCTGGTTGTGCTATCGATCATCGGGCGGGCAATGGTAGAGTTGCTTCGTTTTCAGAGCTTTTCCTCACGGCGAAACAACAAGGAGGGTGGCAATGTCATGCTGGTGCTGTTTTTACTGGGCCTCGGTTTGCTTGTGATCGGATCGTTGGGAAGCTTTTTTGGCCGCTTGATTCAGTCCGCGGTTTCGCGTCAGCGGGAGTTTTTAGCGGATGCGTCATCGGTTCAGTTTACCAGGAATCCAGATGGAATTGTGGGGGCTCTGAAGAAGATTGGGGGCTCGGAAATGGGTTCGAAAATGAAAGCGCCAAAAGCGGTTGAAGCGAGCCATATGTTTTTCTCGAATGGGGGGATGTTTAGTTATGGTTTGGCGACCCATCCACCTTTGGATGCTCGAATTCGGGCAGTGCAGGCAAGTTGGGACGGTGAATTTGAGGCGTCGGAGATCAAGCCGGTGGCGGCGGACCGGGTGTCGGAGAAGGAGGAGAGAAAAGGCCCGCTGGACGCGCTGCCTGGTGCGGTGGTTATGGGCGCGGTGAGTGGGATCGGTCAGGGGGAGCGGCGGCAGATTTCGACGGGGCATGATCTGCACCAAGGACTCTCGCATCGGTGGCGGGAAGCAGTTCAGGACCGTGAAGTGTCTCAAGCGGTGATTTTTGGACTCTTGTTGGCGGAAGATGATCAGCTTTTGCGGGGTGAGATTTCATTCCTTGAGAAAACCGCGGGTGTCGAGGCCAAGGATCTGGCATTGCAATGGCAGGCGGAGGTTCGCGGATTGCATTCGGCGCGCAAAATTGCGCTGGTGGAGTTGGCCTTGCCGACTTTGCGCGGCTTAAGCCAGCAGGAGTATGAGCGATTCCGTGACATCTCACGTTGGCTGATCACGAATGACGAACAAGTTGACCTCTTTGAATTCATGATTCAGCGGGTGATCGAGCGGCACCTTGGCAATCATTTCGACCGTCAGGCCTTTCGAAAGATCCGCTATCACAACTTCGATCGGTTGCTGCCCGAGGCGAATTTGTTGGTTTCGACTGTTTCCGAGATTGGAGCTGAAAGCGCCGAGGACGCCGCTGCCGCCTACCTGAGCGCGACGAGTGGTTGGAGATCGCAGTTTGAGCGGAAAGGAGTGTCGTCGCACGAAGAACTTGATGAAGTATTAGATAGGTTTGAGGTGGCATCCCCGCTGGTGAAAAAGCAGGTGCTGGAGGTTTGCGTCACGGCGGCGGCGAGAGACGGCAGGCTCTCGAGTCGTGAGGCCGAGTTATTACGAACGATTGCCGATTCTATTGGATGTCCGCTCCCGCCGTTTTCAGGTGAGGTTGTGGAAGATGAGATTTAAGGTCGGCCTAGACTTGCATTTCGAGGAGGTGCGGTTGAGGTTCCCTCGCAGATAATGGAGAGGGAACGCACGCCTTGGTGGCTATGGCCGAACTTGCTGAGCCTTGATGCTCCGCTGGTTGCCTTGGCTTGGGCGTGGATGTTTTCCAAGGCGTGGGGGGTGGTGAGTGTGCCGTGGCAACTTTGGGTCACGCTTGCTCTGTCAGTCTGGATTATTTATGCGCTGGACCGGATTGTTGATGCGCGTCGCACCGGGGATCTTGATTTGCTCGATACTAGGCATCATTTTCATCAGCGGTTTGCGAAAATCTTTTTCGCCGTGATCGTCGTAGTTGGGTTGTGGTGCCTCCACGCGGTGCTCTTTAACCTGGCTCAAACGGTGTTGCAATATGGGCTCTTCGTGATGCTCTGTGCCGTGATTTACTTCTTAATTGCGGTGAATCAACCCAAGGCGGCGCAAGCGGGAATTGGAAAGAATCTCGTGGCCGGATTGACGTTTTCATACGGAGTTTCTGCGGGAATTCACGCTTACTCGCCGGTCCTTCCTTTCGGTGATATGGTGTTTTCCTCCGAAGTGCTGCTCTTTGCCGCGCTTTGCGTGATTAACATGACTGCGATCGATTTCTGGCGACTTGAAGGTGAGGACGATGATGATGCGTCGGCGGTTTTAAACCTAGGAACTCTCCTCCTTGGGGGGATCTCAATGTATATTTACATGAGCACCCTGAAACGTGAGGCCTTCTTTTTTAACGAGGATTACTACCACGAGCAGGTTTTCTACAAGCCATTCGCGGTGGGCTTGCTGGTGGGTTCTGCCGGTTTCTTTTTGTTGAATCAGGCTCGTCGAAAGTTCGAGGCTGATGCTTATCGGGTGCTTGTCGATGTGGCGGTGGCTGCTCCGGTATTTGTTTTTTGGGTGATGATAGCGCTTGATGGTGATCCCCGGACTTGATTTGGGGTTGAGCGATTCGGCAACCTGACGCACAATCCGCGCTCAACTAATGAGCGAACTCGTCGAATCATCTAAGAAACCTGCGATTTTGATCCTTGGCGCGCCAGGAGCAGGAAAAGGGACCCAAGGGGCAATTCTGGCTCAAATCCCACGTTTTTATCATTATTCCAGCGGTGATGTTTTCCGCCAACTGGATACGCGAACCGAGCTCGGCCGTAAATTTGTGGAGTATTCCAAGCAAGGGGAATTGGTGCCTGATGAGCTGACGATTCAGCTGTGGGCGAGCCACATGAAAGACCTTGTGACTAGTCACCGCTACAAGCCGGATATCGATATTCTTTTACTCGATGGAATCCCTAGGAATCAGGATCAGGCCAAAATGTTGGAGGATTATGTCGAGATTCACGCCGTCTTCCATTTGAGTTGTCCAAATCGTGATGAGTTGGCTCGGCGGCTCCGCAAGCGCGCCTTGAAGGAGCAACGGCTGGATGATGCTTCCGAAGTTGTGATCCAGCATCGGATTAAAACATACGAGGACGAGACGAAGCCGATTCTTGAATATTACGGAGACGAATTGCGTTGTGATATCGATGCCACCCAGTCTCCGGCGAAGGTGCTTTATGACATCCTCGCCAAGCTGCAGACGCTTGAGGCTTATCAGGAGATCGCGAACCAAACCATTTAGAGATGCGCCTGGTTTTTATGGTCACGGGGGAAATCTCCGAGCCCACTTTTGCCGATGCTCTTGCTGGTGAACACGAGGTGGTGGGACTTGTGACCCAACCGGATCGGCCGGTGGGACGAAAGCAGGTCATGACCGCTCCGCGTGTGAAAGAACTGGCTCTCGAAGCCGGAGTCCCGGTGATTCAGCCGGAATCAGTTCGAGAAGCGGAGGCGCTCGATCAGATCCGTAACTGGAATCCTGATGTTATCGTGGTGATGGCCTATGGACAGATCCTTCCGCAAGCTTTGATCGATATTCCGCTACGGACGATCATCAATTTACACGCATCGCTGCTACCAAAATACCGGGGTGCTTCGTGCATTCAGGCAGCCTTGAAAAATGGTGATGCCGAGACGGGGTGGAGTGTCATTCACGTTGTGAAGAAGCTCGATGCCGGGAACGTTATTCTTCAGCAACCTTTCCCGATTTTAGATGGGGAAACCGGAGGAGCGCTACATGATCGCCTCGCGGATGCCGGCCCGACCGCGTGTCGGGCCGCGTTGGATTTGCTAAAAGACGGAGTTGTGTTGGGCGATGCCCAAGATGAATCGAAGCAGACTTATGCTCCCAAATTGGGCCGGAAAGATGGCTATCTGGATTGGTCGAGGCCTGCCAATGAATTGGAGTGTCTGGTAAGGGCATTTCATCCTTGGCCGGGGACTTCGGCTGCGCTTGGATCGAAGAGATTAAAGATTTTTCCACTCGTGAAAATTAGCGCAGGGCAGGGAGAGCCCGGAGAATTGCTCGAAGTGGGGGATACAACTCTCGAAATTGCCTGTGGCCAGGGGAGTCTTATTTTGGGTGAAATCCAACTGGAAGGCAGTCGGCGAATGAATGGTGGTGAGCTGGCTCGGGGGCATTTGGAGGCGCTGAAAATTGGATTGAAATAGCTCGCTTATTTAGTTGGCAGGCACTAACTTTAAACATATGCGAAATATTTTAACTCTTATATTAGTATCGGCCAGTCTGGCGTCTGCGACAACACTTGAGGTTTTGCGGGTTTATCAGCCGCTTTCTCTTCACGGGACTGATGTCGACAGCGAGTTTCAGGAGGAGGCCTTGCAGGCCCAAGTCTTTTCCCGGCCGATGGTTTTGAGCGGAGCAATGCCGGAGAATCTGGTGACTGCGATTGCGATTCCCCACCGGATGCCGGCGATCTTCAATTATGAGGTGAAGGAGTGTAATTTGTTGACTTTGTTTCAGGTCGAAGTTGCAGGAGAGATGGACGAGTCCGGTGAGCTCAAAGTGGTATTCAACCTTGCTCAGATGAAAGCACCCAAGGATGTAGAGTTATCGATTCGTTCGGTTCTCAAGCTTTCGATCAAGGCTCTTAAAAGAACGCTCGGGGACTATCATCATCCTGAGAACAAGCCCCTGAAGGTGAAGATGGTCATTGAGGGAACCACCGAGAAAAATAGTTCGCTTCGTGACCTAAGCGGTGGATTCGTGGTCACGGGATAAGATTGGCTTGTTTAAATGGCCTGAAATTGACTCAGCGAGCCTTTTCCGCTTTTCGCCCAAGTCTAGTCCTGCCAAGATCCTACGCAGCAGATGAGTGACCTTGTAGCGATCCGAAATTTCAAACGAGTGGTCTTGAAACTCAGCGGTGAAGCCCTTCGGGCTTCCGGGAGTCACGACAATATTTCCCCTGAAATCGTCGAGCGAATTGCTCGCGAAATACATGAAGCGAGACAGGTGGCGGATGTCGAACTTGCCATTGTGGTTGGTGGCGGAAATTTCTGGCGAGGGGCCTCAGCGAGCGCGCGGGGGATGGACCGGGCGACAGCCGACTATGTGGGAATGCTCGCAACAGTCATGAATGCTTTGGCATTACAAGCGGCGCTGGAGCAGGAAGGAGAAGAGTGCATCGTTCATTCGGCAATTCACATGCAGAACGTGGCCGAACCTTTTATTCGACGCAAAGCGTCCCGGCAATTGTCCCGTGGTGCGGTGGTCATCTTTGCCGCAGGAACGGGAAGTCCGTTTTTTTCAACAGATACTACTGCAGCTCTTCGAGCCAATGAGATGAATGCCGATGTGATCTTCAAGGCGACCATGGTGGACGGTGTTTACGATTCGGATCCCAAGAAGCATCCGGATGCCGTTCGCTACGAGACCGTCTCGTTTCGCGAGTGCATCAACAACGAACTCGGTGTCATGGATTCCACCGCTTTCAGTCTCTGCATGGACAACGACATTCCAATCATCGTTTTTGATCTCGAGAAGGAAGGCAATATTCAGCTCGCTCTCAATCGCCAGGACATCGGCACCATCGTTTACTAACCACTAAATACACCACTACCCATGGAAGCAACGGAAGCAATCAAACAGGTCGAAGAGGCCATGAAGAAAGCGGTCGAGCACACCAGCTCAGAGTTCACCTCAATCCGGACAGGTAAGGCCTCACCTGCCTTGGTTGAAAATCTTGATGTCGCGGTTGCCGCTTATGGCAGCGTGATGAAATTGAATGGTCTCGCTGTCATTACCGCCCCTGAACCCCGGATGCTGGTTGTTCAGCCTTTTGATCCATCGACCTCGGGCGACATCGATAAGGCGATCCGCGAGAGCAAACTTGGCTTAAACCCTGTGAATGAAGGTCAGCGGATTCGTCTACCAATTCCCGAGCTTTCCGAGGAGCGCCGTGTGGAGCTTGTGAAATCTGTTAAGTCGATGTCCGAGGAAGGTCGCGTGCGAATCCGCGGGGCTCGCAAGGATGGTATGGATCTTGGAAAGAAGATGAAATCTGACAACAATCTCACCGAAGATGGTCAGCGTGACTATGAAGCGAGCGTTCAGGATTTGACCAATAAATATGTTGGCGAAATCGATTCTCTGACCGACGCCAAGGAGAAGGAAGTGATGACGGTTTAAAGCTAAACCCTATTTTCACCGGCTGCAGAGGGTGCGTCCTTCTGCAGTTTTTTTGTGGAATATGGGCCTGACCAGATCGGCCATGCTACGGATGTTGACTGTAGGTCTGCTTCGTGAAGGATCACCTCATGCTCCTTGTTTGGTTTTTGCTGGTCTCGGCTTTTGTGCTGCTCGTCTTGCGGGCTGTGTTATTCAAGGGGCCATATGCTCCAAGCTCCCAGCCTCCGAAGGGAATTCTCGACATGCACTGTCACACGGCGGGATTCGGTGCAGGGGATAGCGGGGCAAGGGTTTCGACGTCCTTGCGTGAGAGCTGGAAGTTTAGGTTGTATCTCAAGATCTTTGGGACGAGTGAGGAAGAGGTGATTGAGAAAGGAGATGGCATTGTCATGGATATCATTGTTCGCCAAATTACAAACTCCCGGTTTGTTGATGATGTGGTGATTCTTGCGATGGACGCACCGTATGATGGCGAGGGAAATCTTATTGAAGATGAGATCGAGGTTTACGTGCCGAATCGATTTGTTGGCGAGGCCGTGAAGACGAGGAAGGGGCTTCACTTTGGATCGAGCGTTCATCCAAATCGAAAGGACGCGCTGGAGGAGTTGGAGTGGTCGAAAGAGAATGGGGCGGTCTTCGTGAAATGGCTTCCGAATATTCAGGGGATCGACCCGTCGAATGAGAAGTATTGTGATTACTATCTTAAGTTGGTTGAATTAGACTTGCCGCTCTTGACTCATGTCGGTGATGAGGATTCGTTTTCGCGAACCGACAATGCTCTTGGTGATCCCAAACTACTCAAACTTCCGCTCGAGTGTGGGGTTCGGATTATTGCGGCTCATGTCGCGAGTTCGGGTGAGCGGGACGGGGTTGAGAATATTGAGCGCCTCGTGGAGATGATGCCGGATTTTCCAAATCTCCATGCTGATATCTCTACCCTGACCCAGGCGAACCGGAGTAAGTATTTGCCGCAGGTCCTCAATGATGAACGATTGAAAGATCGCCTCATGTATGGGACTGACTACCCGCTTACGAATACTCCGCTTGTGACGGCCTTACAATTTCTACTGCGGCTCACGATCAGAGAGGTGGTTGATATCGCACTGACGAAGAATTCTTGGGATCGTGATGTAAAACTCAAGTCAGCACTCGGATGCTCTAGAGACGTGTTTGAGCTGAGCAGAAGTTTTTTAAAACTGAACTCGGGGATAGAAAGGCCATTTCAGTGAGCCTGTATTTTAGGAACCGGCGGGACAAGTAGGTTTAGTATGCCAAGAGCCCCTAAAAAAGCGACCCCGCGGTGAGACGGGGTCGCTGAAGAAATTTAGATAGAAGCTGAAATCAATCCTACCTCTTAACTGGAAAGTCCTTTTGGGAATACATCTGACCCGCGGAGCGGTTGGAGGTTTCCTTGCGGATTTTGGTGACGGTTGCTGCGGTGACCCTTGGCGCGCGATTGGTCCAATTAGAGCGAATAAAAGTTGAAATGTCAGCGATATCTCCATCCTTGATTGTTGGATTCACACCTAGACCTGGCATGAAGGCTTGCGGGGTAAACGTTTTTCCATTGATCTCAATAGGACCGGTCAATCCGTGGATGAGAATCTTCACTAATCGATCTTCGTTTCCAGTGACCCAGTCGGAACCATCGAGTTGCGGTCCGAGGTTAGGTAGTCCGGTTCCGTCCTGACCGTGGCAACCGATGCAGGCTGCGGTGGTGCTGTATAGCTTTTCCCCGCGATTGAAGGAGGCAAGGTGCTCACCTTTCAAAAGGGTCCGAGGATCGACCTCTTTTTGAGGGCCACGCTTCGATTCCTGAAGCCATTTATCGAAGCTCTTCTCGCTGAAACGACCTTTGTTAATTTTGTCGAAGAGAAGAGCAGTTCCGCTCAGACCGGAGATGGCAGCTTCGCGAACGAGTGAAACTTTGTGATGATTCTTGAGAAATACGACAAGAGCTTCGTGCGCAACAGGGCTAGGGGTCGCCGCGAGAACGCGAGCGATGTATGGAGCGGTCATCTCGGTGGCCTTTGCAGCTATAGTTGACGATTCAAGCTTCATGAGTTCGCGGTCGGGAAGTGAGAGCCCTGCGTAAAGAGCACTTGAGATAAGCTCTTCATTCCCGGAAGCAAGGGCGCCAACAAGATGTTCTGCTTTAAGTGATCCAAGACCCTCGAGAGTCCAGATCAGGTGGATGTTGGTGAGATCGTTGGCTGCGCCTGTTGCAAGAGCCGCAATGATAGGTTTGGGGTCTGCCTTGCGATCAATGAGTTCTTTCTGTGCAAGATCGCGAACCGCCCCAATGGGACTATCGAGCTTCTTGATTAGTTCGATATCAGAAGCCTTGGCTAAGTCTTCGACTTTCGTGAGTGGCTTGTTGGCCGAACGAATGCGGTAAATCCGGCCGTGGCCGTAGCCCGGGCCTTCCAGCCCGCGACTTAGTGTCTGACCGCGAAGATAGGTGGTCATGTAAGTCTTGTGCTGAATAATACCGTGATACATGTCCAAAATGTAGAGAGATCCGTCGGGCGCATTATACATGTTGACCGGACGGAAGCGCTCGTCCGTCGAAGTGAGAAATTCGTTTTTCTCAAGCGGGTGAGATCCCTTGAGTTTGCCGTCCTTGGCTTCGACACCAATCATTTTGATGAGCTGGGCTGATGATTCGCAGACAAAAGCGTTTCCATTGACTGACTCTGGAAGGTTGTTCCCGCGATAGATCACAGGGCCGCAAGCACCGGTTGCATTGGTTAACTTGAAGGTTTTGGGATCGATGGTATTTGACCCATAACCATTGTGCGAGGAAATGTAGGCCCGGTTGAGACCGGGGGTCACGCGACCGGGGAAGACCGCATTTGATCCAACACGCTCGGTTGATTTAGTCTTCATCTTAACCGATCTATTTCCGTCAAGAAGATTGGGAAGAACACGATCTCCGATGAGAAGAGTGCTGTTGGAGTTGTGGAAAAGGCGTCCGAAGTTGTCCCGGCTGATGCCCCATTGGCCACGGAATGCGGTGGAGTCCTTGAGGACTTTTTTTTCGCTGGGAATGAATTTGAATCGAGCGTTCGATTTGGCGTTATATAGCCAATTGTCGATGCCGGATATTAAGCCGTTTGTCTTGTGCTCCACATTGCCGCCGGGCGCGAATTGGTTGTCGACGACTATGGCCTCCCCCATCGGTTTGTCGCCGTCTCGGGCTACGAAGTAGAGGTTGTCCTGGTCAGCGTAAAGAATGCCGCCCGGGACTAGGGAAATTGCGCGGGGGAGAACGATTTTATCGAGGAAGGTGATTCGCTTGTCTGCCTTCCCATCACCATTGGTGTCTTCAAGGATGGCGATACGTCCGGTGGGCTTGTCTTCAAGCTTTCCATCGATGTCAGCCATGTAGCCTCGCATTTCGCAGACCCACATTCGTCCGGAAGGATCGAACGCTAAGGCTACGGGTTTTTCAATAAGCGGCTCTGCCGCAACAGGTTCGATAATAAATCCCTTTTCGATGGTGAAAGTTTTTAGTGCTTCATCCACGTTCAGAACTGGAGCGTCAGGGATCAAATCCTCAGGGACAACTTTGCCCATTTTGTCGTGTCCCTTCCGGTCGCCGTTTTGCGCAACGGCAGAGGAAAGGCCAAGGAGGCTGACTAAAGTTCCAATTGCGAAGTTCTTCATACACCGACAGATACTCGTTCAAGGGGCAAATACTAACGAAAAATGTTTTAAAACTGCTGGTTTGGAGATCGACCAAGGAAGCTAAATACTCGATGTTCAGGGATGAAATTGTTAGTTTTGCTTCTTCTCGGCATATCGCTCGCTGGCGGCCAGACCCTCTTCGATGGCAAAACCCTGAAAGGTTGGTCGGTTCAGGAGAAAGAAGCGTGGATGTGGAAGGTCAAGGATGGAGCAGTCGTCGGAGGTTCGCTTGATAAGAATGTTCCCCATAACACCTTCATTACGACGGAGAAGCGCTACAAGAATTTTGAGCTCACTTTGCAGGTCAAAGTTGATGGGAAGAGGCCCAATGCTGGAATCCAAATCCGTAGTGAACGGATCAAGGATCATCATGAAATGATTGGCTATCAGGCTGATGTGGGGCCGGGATATTGGGGAAGGCTCTATGATGAATCACGTCGAAGGAAGTTTTTGGCCCCTTTTGCAACTAAGGCAGGCGCCATGGAGATAAAAGAGGGCTGGAATGACTACAAGATTCGATGCGAAGGCAAAAGGATCCGAATGTGGATCAACGGAATTCTCACTTGCGACTATACAGAGAAGGATGAATCGATTCCATTGGAAGGTTTCATTGCGCTGCAAGCTCACAGCGGTCCGCCGTTTGAGGTCAGTTACCGAAAGATCGTGATTAAGAAGCTTTAAGGAGCATTACGACCGCCCAATTTTTGGTGGAGGACTTTAAATGCTCCGCCGGCGCCATCATGATCATCGGTGCCCAGGAATTCGGCTTGGGTGACCAGACTGACTTTTTCCAATCCGATTTTATTTCCCCAGTGGATAAGGTCTGAAAAATTGACGTCGAAAGTGAGGTCTTGCTTTCCGGGGTTTTGGTAGGCCTCGGGAGGAAGCAGACGTATGTGGTGGGCGTAGGCGCGTAGTGACCCGAGAGGCTGACGGTGGTAAATTTCATCAAAAGTGCCGCCGTAGTCGATGCTTAGGATTTCGCCTCTCCTTAGGTTGGAAAGTTCATGTTGACACCAATGGTGGATTGATTCGGGAATTTCGAACCGGGCTGGGGGATTTTCGAGCAGAGTGGAGTCGGGAAGATCTTGTGAGGGTTGCCAGATCTCTTCCCTGTGTGGACCGAGGTGGAGTTCTTCGAGCGATTGGTTGAAGATGCGAACAGGAAAGGCGTCGAAAAATTCGTTAGAGATGATGAGGGCAGAGCCTTTGGTGATGGCAAGGGCTTCTTTCAGTGTGGTGTGCCAATTTCCTTTGTTTTTGGCCTGCTGTCGCTTGGCTAAGTGCGGTGAGATCTCCACGAAATGGTATCTTAAATCACGGCGGGCAAAGAATCCCAGCGATTTTCGAATGTCGCAGGCAAGAGTTCCATCTCCGGGGCCGAGTTCGATGACTGGGATCTTTTGCCCCTGTCTTTGCCAAGCTGATTCAATCCACGTGGCGATTTTTTGAGCGAGGAGATTGGTAAGCTTTGGAGTGGTGGTGAAATCACCTCCCGCGCCAATAATCGTGCGAGGGCTTGTGTAGTATCCCTTTGGACCATAAAGCGCCTCGGCCATAAAATGGTCGAAGCGAATGGGAGCCAAATCAGGAATTTGCGAGGAGTTCTTCACAGCCCTTGATGTCGAGCTTGCCCGACGCGAGGACGGGGATCTCCTCGACCGGAATAATGGTTTTTGGGCACCAAAGGGCGGGTAGACCTTCGTCGAGGAGTTTGTAGCGGAGGTCGAGATTCTCTTGCTCGATAGCCGGACCGGCGAAGACCGAGAGGAGGGCAATGGCTTCGCCTTTTTTGTCGTCAGGAATTCCGACTACAGCGACTTTTCGTTCGGTTTCGTTGTCGAGATGCCAGACTCGGTTGACGGCAGCCTCGACTGTTTCGTGGGGAACCATTTCTCCGGCGATCTTCGAGAAACGAGAGAGACGACCTTCGATAAAAAGGAAACCCTCGTCGTCAATTCGACCGACGTCGCCTGACTTGAACCAGCCGTTCTCATCGATCACTTCTTCGGTGACTTCAGGTCGGTCGAGGTAGCCATTGAAAATATTAGCTCCCTTCATCCAAATGATTCCGGATTGATCAATGGTGTTGTTTTCGTCGGTGGCTGGATTTGTAATACGAATAGCAAGCCCGGGGAGAGGTGGTCCGGCGGAGGTAAAGCGCTGGGAAGGAATGACAGGTAGTCCGTTTTCAGCAGCGGGTTCGGGGAGGTTGACGGTGGCCGCGGGGGAGGTTTCGGTGAGGCCGTAGCCCTCCATAGGGAGGATGCCAAATTTGTCGTAAAATGATCGGGCGAGGTTTTCGGGGAGTTTTTCCGCACCGGTGATGACGATTTTCAGTGAGGTGAGCATATCGGGGTCGATCCGGCGCATGTATCCCCGAAGGAAAGTTGGAGTGGCCAAGAGAAGGCTGACCTGGTGTTGCGAGATCAACTCGGCAAGACGTTTGGTTTCGATCGGTGAAGGGTAAGTGACGAGATCGAGGCCTTCGATAATGGGGAAGAGGAAGGTGGCAGTGCTTCCAAAAGAGTGGAAAAGAGGAAGGCATCCAAGGAGCTTTGTATCGTGCGGAAGGTCAAGCTGGCGGCCGAATTGGCAGACGTTGGCAAGAAGATTGCGGTGGGTGAGGGGAACGCCCTTGGGTTCCCCGGAGGAGCCTGAGGTGAAAAGAAGAAGGGCTTCTTCGTCGCCTTTTGATTTCCCAATTCCGTGGAGTTTGGCGATGACCTGCGCCGGCAGGAGCTTGCCAAGGAGAACCCATTTGACGATTTTCTTCTTAATTTGCGGAAGGATCCGTTCGATGAAGAGGATGTCGCGGTTGGGTGGCCAGGGGAAATCGGCAACCTTGCGGACAAAGGGGTCGGCGGTAATGAAGCGGTCAAGATCAGCCTGGCGAATGGCGGAGCGGACGGCGTCGTGGGAAGCGGTGAAGTTAAGGTTTACCGGGATTTTGTTGGCAAAGAGGACTGCGATATTGGCGATCATTCCGCCCCGGCCGGGAGGGAGGATCACGCCAACGCGCTTCTTTTTGGTCGCCAGTTTGATCTCTTTGGAGAGAGCCAGCGCGGCTCCGAGGATTTTTTCGAAGGCGAGCTCGGAATCGTCGGTTCCGTCGTAAAGGCTGTTGGTGCCGGAGTGTTTCTTGAGGCCCTGCAGAACCGCCATGGCGAGGGATCCTTTTAAGAAATCACGGCTTGAGAAGGATTCTTCAGCGGCGGAAAGGAGTGCCTCGCGGTAGCGGGCGACAGTGGCCTGTCCCCGGGGGATTGATTTCCCGAAATTAAGGATGGCAGCAGGAAGTTTTGCCGGGTTGTCGACTGAAAGCATTGTCTCCTCGGGAACCGAGACCTCGAGAGGGGCGACCGGAAGTCCGAGAAGGCACAAGGCGCGAAGGATGTCGGCCGGAATACGGCAGGGGGAACCAGGTCGGGAATTGGTAACCCCGGGGACAAAAATGAGGACGCCCTTGCCCTCGATCTTGGGCTCAAGGTTCTTCCCGACATCGGGGAGGGACTCGTCGATTTTGGAAAATGCTGCTCCTTGATGGCCACTGAGCTGGAGATATGACTGAAGATCTTCGGTTAGAGTCGCGGTTTCCTCGACCAACCAAGTGATGGTCCGGTCGGAGAGGCTGGCGGCGAGTTCATTGGCCTGGTGGGCATCGAGCCGGCCGGGCACGATAAGGCATCCGTCTTTCGGAAGACGGTCCACGGAACGGACCTCGATGGGAGTGCTCATGAAGTAATCTGGGGCGGCTAGGCCGCCGCTGGAGGAAAGCATGAATTGCCCAAGGTCAAAACGAAAAATGCCCGAGCCCCGCTTTCAGGCTTTCAGGAGCCCTGACGAGTTGTTAAGCCTTCCGAAACACAATTGATATGGCAAAAACGAAAGCCGCCAAAGGGCGCTATTGGAAAGCACAGTTGAAGTGCGTGGGCGCTCTACTCTCGATCTGGTTTATGGTCTCGTTTGGCTGCGGGATTTTATTGCGGGATTGGCTGGATGCGAGTGTCCCGAAGGTCGGCTCGGCCCCCTTCGGTTTCTGGATGGCCCAGCAAGGATCGATTATTTGTTTTGTTCTCATCTTGGTTGCCTATGCGGCGTGGATGGCTCGGATTGAGGGCGAATTTGAAAAAGAGGAGGAAGCGAAATGAGCCAGGAGGGATATAACTATCTGTTCATAGGCCTTTCCTTTGCCCTGTATATTGGGATCGCGGTGCGCCAGCGAGCAGGGTCCACGAAGGAATATTACACCGCCGGTGGGGGAGTGTCCCCGTTTGCGAATGGGATGGCGACGGCAGCTGACTGGATGAGCGCGGCGACCTTTATCTCGATGGCTGGTTTGTTGGCGACGAGTGGTTATGATGGTTCTCGTTTGCTCATGGGCTGGACTGGTGGTTTTGTTTTGCTGACCGTTTTGATGGTTCCGTTTTTACGGAAGTTTGGAAAAGCGACGGTGCCTGACTTTATTGGTGATCGTTACTACTCGAAGACTGCTCGTTTGGTAGCGGTGGTGTGCGCGATTTTTATCTGCCTGACTTATATTATGGGGCAGATGCGAGGGGTGGGTGTTGTTTTTTCGGCACTTTTTAATATCGAGATCTCGACTGGCGTCTGGGTGGGCGGAGCAATCGTCTTTTTCTATGCCGGACTTGGGGGGATGAAGGGAATCACTTACACGCAGGTCGCACAGTATTGCGTGATGGCTTTTGCTTACACTATTCCCGCAGTTTTCATTGCGATTGCTTTGACTGGAAATGTCATTCCGCAGTTGGGTTTCATCGGTGATTACAGTGCTAATGGGGAGTCGATCCCGTTTCTTGATAAGCTGGATAGCATCAACACTGAACTGGGTTTCGCAAATTACACGAGTGGCTCCCTGTCACGAATTGACATGTTTTGCATCACAGCTGCCTTGATGTGTGGAACGGCAGGATTGCCCCATGTTATTGTGCGGTTTTTTACGGTGAAAAATGTCAAAGCAGTGCGGACTTCGGCTTGTTGGACGCTCGGTTTTATCGCAGTGATTTACCTCACAGCGCCAACGATTGGGGGATTTGCGCGAGTGAATTTCATCGAGAAATTACAAGACACATCTCGTGAAGAAGCTCCCTCATGGTTCGGTGATTTTGAGAAAATGGGCTACATGAGCTGGACTGATCAAAATGATGATGGGAAGATTCAGTATTTTGGCCCCGAACGAGAAAAGATGGGGGACAAGAATGAGCTGACCTTCAAACCTGACATTATGGTGATGGCGAATCCGCACATGGCAGGATTGCCAAAGTGGGTCATCGCGCTGCTTATGGCGGGATGTATCGCTGCGGCGCTGTCGACCGCGGCGGGTTTGTTGCTCGTGCTCTCGACCGCGATTTCACACGACTTGATGAAGAAAATTGTGAAGCCCGATCTCTCCGATAAGGAGGAGATTAAGTATGCGCGCCTTGCCTCGCTCGGAGCGTTATTAGTTGCGATCTACTTTGGTATCAATCCTCCCGCTACCTTCATTGCGAAGACCGTGGCCTTTGCCTTTGGTCTTGCTGCTTCATCTTTCTTCCCGACCCTCTTGATGGGGATTTTCTCTCGCCGGATGAACAAGGAAGGTGCGATTGCCGGAATGATTGCGGGGATCGGATTTACACTGAGCTACATCATCTACTTCCAGTTTATGGGAGGAACGAAAGATCAGTATCTCTTCGGGATTTCTCCTGAGGGGATTGGCTTTGTGGGAATGTTGATTAACTTTGTTGTCTCCTCGGTTGTGTCGGCGCTGACTCCTCCACCACCTCAAAAGGTGATGGAGCTGGTTGATAATGTGCGCTACCCCGGAGGGAGGGAGACGGCGGCGCAAGATCATTAGGGGGAGCAAGCTCCTCGCACTCTAAATTTAGTCCTTTTTCTTGGCACCCTTTTTGGCTGCTTTGCGGGGTGCGAACTCGAAGCCAATTTTGGCGGTTTCGGGGTCGAGGGTGAGGTGGGCGGCGAAGGCGCGCTTGGTTTTTTTGGAGATGAAGCCGGGGAGAAGATCGCTTTTACCAGCGGTGAGCATTTTCTCGACGTCAGTGGCAGTGAGTTCCTTCTGAAGGATGGTCTTGCCAAGGCGGAAGCCGTCGGGATTATCCTTTGTGACCATTGCAGGGACCATGAAGGCTTTTTCTGTCTCGTAGAGTTTGGCTTGCTTGCCGTTGGTCATGGTGACCTCTTTGATCATTTGGTCTTCAGTCAGGTCTTCGACAGACTCGAGGTCGGAATCGAAGACGAAGCCGGTTTTCCATTTTCCTTTTTTGCCGGTCTTGGAGACCTGCTGGGTCAGTTCGAGGGCGGCTTCAAACGGACGATTGAAGCGGGATACGAATCCGTCGCGTTGTTCAAGGAACTTGGTTGTGAAGAGTGCGGTGGCTTCTTCGGTGGTGAGAAGGCGTCCGGCGATGTATTTTGAAATGCGGAATCCACACTCCGGCTCGCGACACTCATAGGTGGCGTCGGTTTGCTTGAGCTCGGGAGCATTGCAGTTGGGGCAGGGGCACTTGAGGTCGTCGAAGGGACGGGAAATAATCTCCTCGTAGTGGCCGCGTGCCTTTTGAACGACCTTTTCGGTGAACGCCTTGATCTCGTTCATAAAGGTGTCACGGGCGAGTTCACCTTTCTCCATTTGGTGGAGCTTTGCTTCCCAGTCGCCGGTCATTTCGGGGCTGGTGAGTGGCTTGACGTCCATTTCCTGCAGAAGATCAATGAGGCGGACTCCTTTGCCTGTAGCGATGAGCTCACGCCCGTCACGAGTTATATATTTCTGGCGAATGAGGCCTTCAATGGTGGCGGCACGGGTTGCGGGAGTTCCAAGGCCACGCTCGGACATCGCTTCGCGGAGGGCATCATCATCGACGAGCTTTCCCGCGCCTTCCATGGCGGAGAGCAGAGTTGATTCGGTGTAGCGGGCGGGAGGGTTAGTCTCTTTTTCGAGCATTTCGATCGTGACGGCCTTGGCGTCTTCTCCGTCTTGCACCATGCAGAGTTCGTCCTTGCCAGCGCCGACGCCGGGCTTGCGACCGTAAACGGAGAGCCAACCGGGAGTCACAAGAATCTTACCGTCGGTGCGGAAGGTATCCTTTTCGGAACCGTGGTCGATGGTAGTGAGGCGTTTGGTGACCTCGAAGTCGGCGTGAGGGAAGAAGACGGCGAGGAAGCGCTTCACGATCATGTCGTAAAGTTTGGCAGCGGGCTCATCGATTTTGACCACGCGACCGGTCGGGATGATCGCGAAGTGATCAGAGACCTTGGCGTTATTGAAGATGCGCTTTTGGAATTTGAGTCGGTCATTTTTGATCGCGTCCTTGGCCCAGTCGGCGAGGTCGGAAGTGGACTGAGCGAGGTCGGCGACGATCTGCTTCACGTTCTCCATGTAATCCTCGGGGAGGTAACGGGAGTCGGTTCGGGGGTAGGTGATCATCTTGTGACGCTCATAAAGCGTCTGGGCGAGCCCGAGAGTGTTTTTCGCAGTGAAGGGAGCCTCCCGTTGAAGGGTCGTGAGGTCGTAAAGTTGAGGAGCGATTTGCTTGGTGGGCTTTTTCTCCTCAGTGACGGTTCCGGTTTTGCCCTGGCAGCGGTCGGTGATGAGCTTGGCCTGTTCCTTGTCCCAGATTCGTTCGGCTCGGCCGTGGGGATTGGTGGGGTCCTTTTTAAAGGCGAGGTCGACCCATTTCCCTTCGTATTCTCCGGCGGCGACCCCAAAGGTTCCGTGGACTTCGGCATAAGGGGTTGCGGTGAAGGCTGCGATTTCTTTTTCGCGCTTGGCGAGGATGGCGAGGGTGGGGGTTTGCACGCGACCGGCGGCAGTGATGTTAAAACCACCGTGACGGGAGCGGAAACAAGTGAGGGCGCGGGTCGAGTTGAGTCCGACGAGCCAATCGGACTCTGATCGGCACTTGGCGGCATCAGAGAGGTGGGACATTTCTTCGCCTTTGCGGAGATTGTCCCAGGCTTCCTGAATCGCTCCGGTGGTCATGGACTGCATCCAGAGGCGTTTCACGGGCTTGCTGATTTTCCCGTAGTCCATGATGTATTGGAAGATAAGCTCACCTTCGCGGCCGGCATCACAAGCGTTCACGATTTCGGTGACGTCTTTTTTGCGGGCCAGTGAGAGCACGTGTTTGAGGCGTCCTTCGGACTGCTCGATGGGTTGGAGGGCGAAGTCGGAGGGGATGGCGGGAAGGACATCAAATTTCCAGGGAAGGTTCTTCCCGTTTGGCCCGGTGGGCATTTTGAGCTCGATCAGGTGACCAACCGCCGAGGTGATCATGGCGTTGTCATTCTCGAAATACTGCGCATCGCGGGACTTTCCCTTCTTGGTAAACTTGCCAAGAGTTTTGGCGAGGGCTTTGGAGAGATCCGTGGCAACAGAGGGCTTCTCGGCGATGATGAGAGTTTTGGACACGAGGCGGACTTAGGGCTTGGAGGGGGGGGATGGAAAGGAATTTCTTTCAGAGAGGGCGGTTTCCGAAGGAAGAAATTTTACTCATACTGGTGCGAGAGGATGGGGCGTCGTTGAAGATTGTTGTATGTCCAGGGTCGAAAAATCAGGAATGTGAAGGATGTTTGAACCGAGATTAATCGTGATTGTTGCTGATTTACTTCCTGTTTCATTTGGAAGGTTGGTCAGCTAGAGTAGCGATAATAGAGGCAAGAAAAAGAGAGTCTTTATCGGGTGGAGACTGGCGGATTTACCTTTTTCGGGCGAAGCGTTGGCCGGGTAGGGTTTGGACAAGTTTCCGGAGCTCCATCTTCATGAGGATGACGGAGACCTGGTGTGCGGGAAGTCCGGTTTTTGCGATGACTTCATCGACTGATTGGTCGCTGCCGCTGAGAGCTTTGAGAACGGAGTTTTCCTCCGGGCTGAGGTCGACGAAGTTTTCGATGGGGTGGGATTCCTCATCTTGGGCCGTGGAGAAGTCGAGATGAGAGAAGTCTTCCAGGATTTGTGAACCGTCGGTGACAAGGGTGGCCCCTTCACGGATGAGGTCGTGGCAGCCTCCGGAAGTTGGCCGGTCGATGGGGCCGGGGACAGCGTAGATTTGGCGGCCTGCTTCGAGAGCGAAATTTGCAGTGATGAGTGAACCGGATCTGCTGGGGCATTCGACGACCAGAAGAGCTCGTGACCAGTGGGCGACGATGCGATTTCGTTGGGGGAAGGTTTTGCGATCGGGGGAAGTTTGAAGGGGGAATTCGGAGATAACGGCCCCATGGCCATCGGCAATCTTTTCTGCGAGGGCGAGATTCTCCGGCGGATAAACCTGCATCAGGCCCGAGCCCAGAACGCCGATGGTGCGGCCATTGGCCGCAACAGCTCCTTCGTGCGCCGCTGTATCAATACCACGCGCCAGTCCCGAGATGATGGTGAGTCCGGCGCTGGCGAGTTGGAACGCGAATTTCCGGGCTGTATCACGGCCGTAGTGAGTGAGCTTTCGGGACCCAACGATGCCAACCGAGTGGAGGTCGTTTTCCTGAAGATCGCCCCAAACGTAGAGAACAACGGGGGCGTCGTAGGCGTCGCGAAGGGCCTTCGGGTAGGCTTCATCCTCTTGTGTCAGGACTTGTATATTCCGTTCCTTGGCCAGGCTAAATTCAGCGGCGGGATCAGTGTGATCCTGCCATTCGGTGATAAGCTTTGCTGCTTCGGGGCCGATGCCCTGGACCCTCTGCAAGGAAGAATTACTCTGTTTCAGAGCGCTCGCAGCAGTTCCGAAGCTTTCAAGAAGGCGACGAATTTTTACCGGACCGGTAACCGGGAGTTGATTGAGGGCAATGAGTGCTTCTGCTTCAGTCATTGGGGGATTTCCATTGGGCAAGTTGTTCGGGGAAAGAACAGTCGGTGCAATCGCTGAGATCTTCGAGGCAAAAATCCTGATAGAGTTGGAGAAAAGCCTGATGTTGCCACGCAAATTTTAAGTGCGGCTTGGCGGCAGCCAGTGAACCGAAAAGTCGTTCGCAGCAGCGTTTCACTTTTTGGTTGGGGGCGGCGGCCCGAACTTTTTCGAATTCAGCCCACTGGTCAGGGTGGAGCGGATACAGGGTGTTGATTAAAAATTCCTCAAGTCGCGATTTTCCGATGAGCTTGATTGGCTTTTCGGTGCGATTTGAAAGAAGGGTGTGGTGGTGATCCCAAAATGGCTCGCTCAATTCGGTGAGAGCTTTTGCGAGATCCTTAAATGGCGGAGTTTGTCTCGCGGACTTCGAGAGTGCCGGCCATCGCAGAGCGGCGGTGGCGAGTGCCGCGAGCCGGCGTTGGGGATGGTTCCCGGGGCGGGTGGCCCGGGTGGACCATGCCGGTGTGCGGTCTTCAGGGAATTCGTAGTCGAGGCGATGCTTCCACCAGCGGGTCCATAGGTCTTCAAGCCATTCGCGAGAGTCGTGGGGGGCGGCTTCGTGCAAAGTGGGTGAGAGAAATCCTGCGGTGCCAAAGATGATGGCCTCGCGATCTTCCACCGAAAGTTTGAGGAGTTTTTTGATGGGAAGGCGCTGTGCCAAAAGGCGCATCGGGAGGCGATTGGCGGAAAAACCAAGAGCATCTGCGAGCGATTCCCAGAGCGCTTGTTGAAAGCCGTGAAGTTGGGCGGTCTGTTGGAAACGAGCCGCCTTCAGCTGTGCCCGATGCCTGGCTGATTCTCGCAGCAGGGACGCGGCATCTTCAGCTGGCATTTGGGCGAAGGGCTGGAGGCATCGTCCGGGGCGGGCGAGGGCCTGGGAGAGTCGGGGGCGGCCCAATGCGCAATTGACCTCGGAGGGTGAAAGGATGATTCGGGGAATATCGCGATGACTGGCGGTACGGGTAAAGTATGTCGGTCCAGAATCATTCAGGACGATGTGCAGAATGACTGGGTTGAAGGATTCCGATTCGTGATGACCATGGAGTTCCCAGTTGCGTGAATCGAGGTCGAGTTCGATAGGCCCGTGGTGAGCTTCACCATCAATCTCAACAGTTGCGTTGATGAAGTCGGGGCCGGCACCGCGATTCCATTCGCCGGGCGAGATGATGGTGATTTTTTGCCCGTGATTGGATTGATGGTTACGAGAGAAATATCCGGCAAACCAGCGCGACTGAACTTCGATTTCGTCAAAGCTCGAAGGTGTCCGGTTCTCGGCAAGCACGTTTGATTCGGCCGCAGTGACCGCAAGCAGGCGCTGATAGGTCATGCTTACTTTTTAGACTTGGTGGGCGGAGGGGCGGGTGGGTCAAGAATGGTCAGCAAGCCATCGATGGCTGTTACTTCAGGGATATCTTTGTAGGCTGCCTTGGCTTTCTTTAAGATGGCGATGGCTGCTTTGGTATCCTTGCGTCGGCGTTCAAGTTCGACGAGGTGAAGGTCCTGACGCAATTTGTCCGCGGGGTCGGTGAAGAGTTCCTTGGCCCGCTTGAAGCCTTTGATGGCCTGGTCGCTTTGTCCGCCTTCGAGCGTGTGGAACGCGATCATTTCATAAACGGTTCCGCTTTTGGTCTTTTCGGCAGCTTTCAAGAGCTCGGTGAGGCGGACTTTTGGGTCGGGAAATTTGGTTTGAGCGTAGCGGATGAGTTTGTAGTCCCGATCTTTGACCATTGCGTCCGGGCGGACGGTCGTAGTTTTGAATGGTCGATAGAGGGGGTCGCCAACGACGATATTTTGCCAGGAAAGAACGTTGATCGACATGTAGGCAGCTTCGACCAAGGTGTAGCCTTTGAGAAGGCGGTCGTAGAAAATGTCAAAATGGTGGCTGAGGCCAAGATAGGGTTCCCAGACATTTCCCAAGGTCGCAGCTGCACCCCGGTCGATTAGTCCAACGCTCCAGTTCTTGGCTGGGTTTAGAAGTTGGGCTCCGCTGAAGGAATGAAGATGAACTGCGATGGCGCCCTTTTGAAACTTCATTTTATCGTTCAGGAACGGGCCGTTCCGATGTTGAGTATACCATCCAAAATAGATGGCGGCATCACGCATGGGGTAGTTGGTCACAAAAGTGTTTTTCATGCGGTCCACGATGGTGGGGGTAGCTAAATTTATGGAGGCCTTGGCGATGTTTTTAATCCAATCGTCACCGAGTTTGTAGTTGGCTCCGCGGGTCCAAAGGTCGAGGTAGGTTCTTCCCCAAAGGCCTTCTTTTTCGACATCAAGGGCGTCCAGAACCATCCGTTTACAATGGTCATAGGTATTCGCGTCGATCCGTCCGACCATGGTCATGAATGCGGCCGGGTTTGTCGCTGCAGAGACTTCTTTTTGAAAGCAGGGGTTTGGAATTGCTCCGCCGATGGGGTGTCCCAAAGCTCCCATAACGCTAAGCTCGGAATCGATGGAGGCTTCATTTTGTTTCTTAAATTGGCGTTTCTCAGCTTCCTCGCTTTTAGGGATCGGGCTCCGGCTGATTCTGAGGGGAATCCCTTTCAGTAAAACCATGCAGCGGATCTTTGTCTGGAGTGGGACGGCGTTTCCGTTCTGATCTTTTCCTACCTGCCACCATTTGTTTTCGACGAACTTCTTAACCAAAGGTTTGCGGATCTTGGATTCGTAAGTCTTACGATCAATGGTCGCTTTTTCGGTGACTTCGAGACCGATCAAATTCGTCGTGGGGATGCGGCGGTTCAGCGCGTAAAACTCAGCGAGGTCTTTCGATTCGGGCAGGGTTGAATTGTAAACGACAACGACTTGGCCGGGCAACAGAGGCGAGGGCTTTGAAAAAGCCGGAAGGCAAAAGGCCAGGAACAGAAAAATGCGGAAAACCATGATTTTAGAAAGTAAGGCTCAGACCATCATAAGCGAGAGAAACCTGAGGGGGCAAAGACCGATTGGTTTCCTCCCAGGCTAATTCGTGAGAGAGGTGAGTGAGGTAGGATTGAGAGGGCGTGAGTCGATTGATCGTGGCGAGGGCTTCGGCGACAGTCATATGGGTGTGATGTTCCTCGTGTCGAAGTGCGTCGATCACAAGGATGTCGAGGTCATGGAGGAGTTCCAGGGATCGTTGAGGAATGACTTTGACGTCGGGCAGGTAGGCGAGGGCCCCGATGGCAGGATGATCAAAGCGAAAGCCATGAGTTCTTACCGAGCCGTGTTGAACTTCGATCGGAGTGATTGTGAGGCCGTTGAAATCGAAGGCTGCTTCGACTTCTCGGGGTTCCGGCCTGACGTATCCGGGTTGATGGTCGGCGACCGAGAAAGCCCAGGGATACATGCGGGCGAGGCCGGTAAGGGTTTCGGGTGAACCATAGAGCGGGAGGGGGGAGTCTCGTCGCCAACAGAAGGCTCGAAGTTCATCAAAACCGGCGACGTGATCAAGATGCTCATGAGTGTAAAGGACGGCATCGACTACGGTGAGTTTTTCCCGCAAAGCCTGTTGGCGTAGGTCGGGGCCGCTGTCGATGAGTAGTCTGCCCCACGGCCCTTCAAAAAAAACCGAGCTACGGGAACGGCTGTCATGAGGGTGATCAGAGCGGCAAACCTCGCAAGAACAGCCGATTACGGGGACTCCGACAGAGGTCGAGGTGCCAAGAAAAAGGAAGCGGGTTGTTGATCCGTTGCGAGTCATCGTTGCGTTGTGGGAGGAGAATTGCATAATCCCCCTGTCACCGCAAAAACGAATGCTTACCCTTCTTAAGATCCGCAACCTGGCCCTTGTTGAACGTCTCGAATGGGATCTTGGGGGAGGCTTGGTTGGCGTGACGGGGGAGACGGGAGCAGGAAAGTCGGTAATTGTGGGCGCTCTCAAGCTGGTTTTGGGAGAACGGGCAGACAAGGGGCTCATTCGAACCGGTGAAGATCAATGCACGGTCGAGGCCATCTTTCAGTTGCCTGATTCTTCGGCGATTGACGCAATCCTGGAGGAAGTTGGATTGGATTCATGTGAGGAGAATGAGTTGATCATTCGGAGGGTCGTTGGAGCGTCGTCGAACAAACAATTCGTGAATAATGGGGCTGCGACTTTGGGCGTCTTAAAGCGAATCGGGCAGCACTTGGTGGATTTACACGGGCCTCACGATCACCAGTCGTTGCTTTCTCCCGAGAGGCAATTGGCCCTCTTGGATGCTTACGGTGCGGCAGGTAAAGAGGTTGAAATTTATCGTGAAAACTGGGCGGCCTGGCGCGGGGCCAGTGATGAGTATGAAATGGCACGGGCTCAACGAGAGATCAGTGATCAGGAAAAGGAGTTGCTGAAATTTCAGGTGGAGGAGATTGATTCCGCTGAGATCAAAGCAGGGGAGGAAGAGGATCTGGAAGAGCGTTACCGGAGGACTAGTAACGCCAATCGACTGGGGGAGTTGGCTGGGAAAGCGGTGAATCTAATCAGTGAAACGGTCGCACCGGGTCTGGAGGATCTTCAGAGGGCGACCTCCGAGCTACGGAAAATTGATCCAGTCATCTCTGATCTCGCGGAGGAGGTCGAAGGTTCTGTTGTGCAAATGCAGGAACTTGAGCGGAGCGTTGTCGATTATCTCGATGAGCTTGAGATTGACCCATCCGAGGTGCAGGAAGTTGAGGACCGCTTTAATTTGGTTGAATCTCTCAAACGGAAATACGGCCCAACTTTGCAAGATGCACTGGATCATGCCGAGGATGCCCGGCTGAAGCTGGAGGGCTCGGATAATCGTGAGGAGTTTTTGGCCAGGCTCAAACAGGATGTCGATCAGTCTCTTAAGAAGCTGAGAGCTTCAGCGCGCAAGATCAGTTCAAAGCGCAAGAAGTATGCGCCTGCTCTTGGCGAAGAAGTGCGAGGGCATTTGGTGGACCTGGGATTCAGGCAAGCGGAGTTCGAGGTGCAACTGCGCACGCGTGAAGAGCCAGGTGCGTTTGGCTTGGAGGATGTTGAATATCTTTTTGGCCCCAACCCCGGTGAGCCGTTGAAGCCGCTGAGGCAAGTGGCATCGAGTGGTGAGATTTCGCGGGTCATGCTAGCTGTCAAGAACGCGCTCGCGGATCAAGATTCAACCCCATTGATGGTCTTCGATGAGATAGACGCAAATGTGGGAGGTGAAATCGCGCGAGCGGTCGGAGAAAAAATGGCAAGTCTTGGGGAACGACATCAGGTGGTAGCGATCACCCACTTTCCTCAGGTCGCGGCTGTGGCCCATCAGCATTTCTTGGTTGAAAAGCGTGTGGAAGGTGGACGTTCACTCTCATCGCTTACTGAAGTGACTGGTGAGACAAGGATCGATGAACTGGTGCGCATGCTTGGCGGGGGAGGAACCCAGGCCCGAGAAATGGCGAAGTCACTTTTAAAGTAGAATTTTTCTGATGAAAAAGCCAATCATTGGAAGTCGAGAATGGTTCTGTATTCCAGAGTTTGGGATAAATTGGTTGCGAGGGAAGATTGATACCGGTGTAAGGAACTCGTCACTCCACGCAACTGATATCGAGCCATTTGAAAGAGAGGGTGCCGAGTGGGTCCGCTTCAGGACGGTTGATGATCTGGAATGCGAGGCTCCTGTCGTCTTTGCAAAACACGTGAAGAGTTCAAATGGTCATCCGTCCAAGCGGCATTTTATTGAGATCACTGGTCAGACTCTTGACGATAAGGAGTTCGATATTCTAGTGAGTCTGGTTTCGCGGAATGCGATGAAATACCAGCTGCTTCTTGGACGTCGGGCGCTCTCCCGATTCCTGGTCGACTGCAGCCAAAGCCAATTACTCGGGAAGTTTTAAGGGGCGGTATGCCCGGGGCTTGCTGGTTTCCAATTATTTAAATTCAGAGGATTTATTCGAGATTGGAATCGTTATTGCTTACTGGCCTGTAACACACATTTTTTTTTACGTTAATCAAAGCTAATTTAGCCCTGTCTTTTTCAATTCTCTCGATTGCGGTTTCGAATGCTGCGATTGTTCAATTTGGCCTCAATATTGGGTCCAGCTCTACTTGGGCTGGATGGTCTGTCTGGTGGCGGGTGGTTCAGGAGGTGGCGTTTCTCTGACGACAAGCGCGATTGGGGATGTAACGGTTGACTTTCGGGATCGAGCCGGTGTTGAAGTCCATGCTGAAGGTAGTGCGAAAGCCGTAATTTAGAATGACTTTGTTTTTGCGAATGGCAGTTTTAGCAGAGCTTCAGGATCGGTAATCAAGCTGAGTTTTTGAGGTCTGGCTGCCAATCCGACCTACCCGGTTACTTTTCGGGCTTTCGATGAAGGTTCCAACCTTCAGCCTGCTGGTATCGATCGTGCCTCTGACTGGAGTAGCGGAGGAGGCAGTGGTCGGCTTACCTTACCTAGTCATCTGGATTCTTCGACGTTTCCCGACTATACTCTTACCTTTGATGCTACAACCAATGAAACTGGAGCGCCGATCTTAGATGGAATTGTTTCAGGGATTGATCCTTTAATATCCCACAATTTTTTCTTCAAAGGTCTTGAGGCAGGGGATGCGATTGTTTTCGAACTTTTCGCAGTGATTCTTAATTTGATTAGTTCTTTCGGAATGACCTTCGTCGCTGGAAGTGAAAATACTTGATTCAAGACTTAATAAAAACCGCCTCAAGTTTCCTTGAGGCGGTTTTTATGGCTGACCAAGTAGGAGTCTGAGGGCCTTTACAGGGTGGTTGACTCGGCAAGTTCCTGCTTACTGAGGTCGTCGCCGGTGTAGCCGTTTTCTTCAGCATATTTTCTGACGTCGGCAGTGATCTTCATGGAGCAGAAGGTCGGGCCACACATGGAACAGAAGTGAGCGGTTTTGGCGCCTTCGGCCGGAAGCGTTTCATCGTGGAAGTCGATTGCCCTGGCAGGGTCGAGTCCAAGTGCGAATTGATCACGCCAGCGGAATTCAAAACGGGCTTTTGAAATTGCATTGTCGCGCTCCTGGGCGGCTGGGTGGCCCTTGGCTAGGTCAGCGGCGTGCGCAGCGATCTTATAGGTGATGACACCTTCTCGAACGTCATCGCGGTTTGGAAGGCCGAGGTGTTCTTTCGGAGTGACGTAGCAGAGCATGGCACAGCCATACCAACCGATGTTGGCGGCTCCGATGCCGGAAGTAATGTGATCGTAACCTGGTGCGATATCAGTCGTGAGTGGCCCAAGCGTGTAGAACGGCGCTTCGTGGCACCATTCGATTTGCTTCTGCATATTCTCTTCGATGAGCTGCATGGGAACGTGTCCCGGCCCTTCGTTCATGACCTGACAGCCCTTAGCCCAGGCGCGGGTGGTAAGCTCACCCTGCACTTCAAGCTCAGCAAGTTGGGCGTAGTCATTGGCGTCGGCGATGGAGCCCGGGCGAAGTCCGTCACCGATGGAAAATGAGACGTCGTAAGCAGCGCAGATATCGCAGATCTCGTCCCAGTGAGTGTAGAGGAAATTCTCGGCATTGTGCGCGAGGGCCCACTTGGCCATGATGGAGCCGCCCCGGCTGACGATTCCAGTCATGCGTCGAGCAGTGTGGGGAACGAAGCGTTTGAGGACAGCAGCGTGGATGGTGAAGTAATCGACGCCTTGCTCGGCTTGTTCGATTAAAGTGTCGCGATAGAGTTCCCAGGTGAGATTTTCAATTTGTCCATTCACCTTTTCCAGTGCCTGATAAATGGGAACCGTTCCAATGGGAACAGGAGAGTTACGAATAATCCACTCGCGGGTGGCGTGAATGTTTTTACCGGTGGAAAGGTCCATCACGGTGTCGGCGCCCCACTTGGTGGCCCAACGCATCTTTTCGACCTCTTCGTCGATCGTTGAAGCGACGGCGGAGTTGCCTATATTGGCGTTGATTTTGACTAGAAAATTGCGCCCGATGATCATGGGCTCGTTTTCCGGGTGGTTGATGTTGGCTGGAATGATTGCGCGGCCGCGGGCTACTTCGGAGCGCACGAACTCTGCAGTAATGAGACTTGGTATTTCAGCGCCGTAAGTTTGACCAGGATGCTGGTGGTGCATCACATTGCGTGAGACCTGTTTCATGGGGTCAATTTCACTGGGGCGGGGCATTTCGTAGCCTTCCGGAGTGGAATTTTTCTGACGGATGAACTCTTTGATTTGGTCGGAAGCATCATCCGGGATTTCCTCGACGGTGGGGTAGCGGTCGTGGATGGTTTTGAATTCCTCGAGACGGCCCATGTTTTCGCGGATGGCGATATATTCCATCTCCGGAGTGATGATTCCTTGGTCAGCATACCATTTTTGAGTGACGGGCTTGCCAGTGGACTTGAGAGGCTTGCGCTTTAGGCCGGGATATTCCTTGAGCTTATTCTTGGCGGCCTTGTTCTCGTTGTATTTTTCGGCGTGAGCTTCTGAAAGGTAACCGTTATCGATCGCCTTGATTTCCCGGCCTTCGTATTCTTCAACGTCTTCACGATCGAGAATCCAGTCGCGACGCAGGCCGGGAAGGCCTTCTCGGACGTTGCCATTGAAATCAGGATCGCCCCAGGGGCCGGAGCAGTCATAGACACGGATGGGTGCGTTTTTTTCGGTCACGCCGTTCGCGTGTTCGGTGTCGGAAAGACGGATTTCACGCATTGGGACCTTGAGGTCCTTGTGGATTTGGCCTTCCACGTAAATACGAGTGGAGTTTGGGAAAATGGTGGGGTCTTTTGCGATTGCTTCGAGTTCTGCGGAGTTGTCGATGTTTTCGACAAAGTTTCCGGTGTAATCTGAGCGTTGCTTGGAGTTTTCGGGTGTGAGGCTGTTTTCGTCTGGAGAGATCATGATCGTGGATTTTTTGAGATTTCGAAAAAGAAAAAGCCTGCCGGCTTCGTGTGAAAAGCGCGACAGGCGTGAGAAAGATTTTGGTCTGACTCCCGGAGTTTTGTCCGGTGGTGAGGGTATGATCTCAGGATCCTCGATTTGACGAAGAAACACCCCTGTCTTGTTGGGGACGACTTTGGAGGCAGGTGGGCAACTTGTCAAGAAGACGGAGTTTTGGGCATTGCGGGGGGGGCGAGTCTGGGCTAGTTCCTGTCACGTGACGGAGGAGGACCAGATTAAACTCGAGTATGAAAGCGCGCATTTTTTGCAGTCTCTTTTTGGACACGAAGAAAGGGAGCTTCGTTATCTCGAAGAGAGGGCCCGTGTCCGTCTAGTGACCCGAGACGCTTGGTTGATGGCTCGTGGCCCGGAAAAAGGCTGTGAGTTGGTGCGGGAGGTTTTTGCTGATTTGGAAGAGGCTAGGCGCAATGGTGGTGAGGTGACGGCCCGGGATTTTAGGATCGCGGTCGATCTGGTGGCTCAGGGCGAAGAAGGCCTCGCAGCGCTGGCTAAAGTTCAGCTGATTGGCGCCCGGGGACGTAAACCAGTGGTCGCTAGAAGTCCTCATCAACTCGAGTATCTCAATGCGATGGTTTCCAACGATGTTGTCTTTGGCTTGGGTCCGGCAGGAACGGGTAAGACCTATCTGGCGGTAGCCATGGCGCTTGATCTCCTGCGAAAGAAGGAAATAAGCCGTTTAATTCTCACTCGTCCTGCGGTTGAGGCTGGGGAAGCCCTTGGTTTTTTGCCTGGAGATATGCGTGAAAAGGTGGCTCCATACTTACGACCGCTTTACGATGCTATTGATGATATGCTGGGCTTTGATGAGGGCGCAAAACGATTGGAGGATGGGAGTATCGAGATTGCCCCGCTGGCTTACATGCGTGGCCGGACTCTTTCCCGCTCGTTTGTCATTCTCGATGAGGCGCAAAATACCACACGGGAGCAGATGTTCATGGCGCTTACTCGTTTGGGTGAAGGTTCGCGATGTGTCATTACTGGTGACGCATCGCAGATTGATTTGAAGGATCAAGGTATCTCCGGATTACTGGAAGCCGAGAAGGCGCTCAAGGGCGTGGATGGCGTGGCCTTTAATCACTTCGACACAACCGATGTCGTCCGTCATCCTGTCGTTGGACGGATTATTTCAGCTTACAAAGACTTCCGCTCATAATTTTTAAAATATGAATATTATCATCGTTGGAGCTGGAGAGATTGGCCGTCACCTCGCCATCGAGTTATCTCGTCAAGCGCACGTCGTGTCGGTGATCGAGAGCGACGCAGCGCAAGCATCCGAAATTCAGAGCGAGATCGAGGGAAAGGTGGTCGTCGGTGATGGATCCAGTGTTAACACGCTTGCTGAAGCCAATATTGGTGACTGTGAATTGTTTCTTGCGCTGACCAGCGAGAATTCAGTGAATTTAATGTGTGCCTCGATGGTGAAGTCGATGGGGGTTGAGCGCGTCATCAGTCGGGTGCACCCCGGACTGCAGCGTGAAGAGTGGCTGTTTGATTTTCGGGGTCATTTCGGCATCGATCATATTTTTAGTTCGGAAAGGTTGGCTGCAATCGAGTTAGCCAAATTTATTCGAAATCCTGATTCGTTGGTGGTTGAAGAGATAGCGCGTGGACGAATTGAATTGCAGCAGGTTAGGGTGAGTCCTCAGAGTGATACGATTGGCCAGCCTCTAAAGTCACTCAAGTTTCCAGCCAACACGCGTGTCGCCTTGGTGAGTCGGGACGGGAAATATGAGGTCGCTAATGCCGACACTATCTTGGAGGGCGGCGATATCGTTACGGTGTTCGGAGCCCCACACAAACTCCGGCAGCTTGTCGGGCGGTTGCAAAAAGAACTTCATCTCAAGGATGGTCCTCGCGTCGTCATTTTTGGTGGCGGTGAATATGGCTTTTCGCTCGCTCAAATGTTGGAGAGCTGGAACTGTCGGGTTCGTATCTTTGAACGTGATCCTGATCTTGCTCAGGAACTCACTGACCGTCTTTCAAATACGACAGTTATCAATGCGGACGCGACCTCGGTTGCGGAGCTGGAGGAAGAACAAGTTGGGGATGTTGACTTCTTTGTTGCAACCAGTAGCAGCGACGAGGACAATGTCATGACGTGCTTGCAGGCCCATAATCTGGGTGCGCAGAACTGTCTGACTTTGATTCACCGTGCGGATTACGCGAAGGCGATCAGTTCATCGGGACGCCATTTTGGAGTCGTCGCAGCCGTGAGCCCACGGGAAGCCTCCCGGAAAGAAATATCACGATATATCACGAGTGAAAAATTCCACGTCGTCCGGAAGCTGGGAAACGGAATCGTGCTTCAGACCCATGTCGCAAAGGGAGCTAAAGCGGATGGCAAAACGGTTGCAGAAATAAAATGGCCTGATGGCTGTGTTTTAGTCGGTCTGCTTAAAGGCCTGCAGGCTATTGTTCCCGGTGCGGATGCCACACTTGAGGCTGGTGACCAGGTTTTCGCCATGGTTGCTAACAAGGCTGAAAAGAAATTTCTCAAGTTGGTTCATTAAGACCGAGGTCGATTCGCGCGCGAACGCAAATATCAATCACTGTTTTGGCGTCGTATCTGGATTTCACATCGGAAGCCCAGACAGTTCCGGGCCAAGCCGGGTCATTGCTCGAACGGGCGACAAGATGAATGTGCATTTGGCGGACTTGATTTCCAATGCATGCCACGTTCAGCTTTTCCGGCCTGAAGTAGGAGCTCATGAATTCGGAGACTTGACGGATGATAAAAAGAACTTCGGTATATTGACCCGTGGGAAGTTGATGAAGGTCCTCGATGCCATCATCCACTTCAGGGACGAGTAGAATCCATGGGAATGCGGCGTTGTCTTTGAGCAGAATTAAGCAGCTACCCGATTTCCCGATCATGTGACAGCCCTTGCTGAGTCGCGGGTGGAGTTCAAAAGACATAGAGCTAGAATGGGATGGGTGAATTGAAGGTGAGCCGCTTTCCAGTGACCGGGTGAACGAAGGAGAGCTTGGCGGCGTGAAGCTTCATTTTTCCAGGGTCGGCGCCATTGCCGTAAAGAGGGTCGTCAAGGATGGGAAGCCCGAGACCCTTTGGGTGGGCCGAGTGAACTCGAAGTTGATGGGTTCTCCCGGTGACCGGTTGGAAATGCATGCGCGTGATTCCCTCCTTAATTGAGACTCGGCGCCAGTGGGTGGTACCCATTTTTCCATGGGCCTCGTCGTAGATTTGATAAGGGCGGTTTTCAATATCGAGACGGAAGGGAAGGGTGATTGTGCCACTTTTACCGAGTTCTTCCGGGAGTTCTCCGTCGAGGAGCGCGAAGTATTCTTTTTCGGTGAGACGATCTTGGAACTGCTTTGACAAGTTACGATGAGCTTCTCTGGTGAGAGCTAGAACGAGCAAGCCCGAGGTGTCCATATCGAGTCGATGGACTGCAGGTTGCTCGATGCATCCTGGAATGCTGGCGCTGATCCGGTGCGCAACCGAGTCAATCTTCTCTGCCCCTCGTCCGGGCACCGAAAGAAAGCCACTCGGTTTGTCAACGACCACGATGTGATCGTCCTGATGAATGATGGTCACTTCTTCCGAACTTTGAGGATGGCTTCAACCATTTGTCGGGTTTCTTCGATGTTGTGTTGCGGGTGGGGGGGCATGGGTTGCTCACCCCAAACTCCAACCCCGCCGTTGATAACCTTGTTTGCCAATGCTTCGATAGACTTCGGATCATTGACGTATTTTTTAGCGACATCGTGGTAGGTGGGCCCAATCGATTTTTGAGTTGTATTGTGGCAGGCAAGGCAGGTGGTCTCGGCGATGAGTTTCGTGCCGGGATGATCTTTAGGTAGCCCTTTCATTCTTGGGTCGGATGGTGAAACTTCGATGGCTTGCAGGGTTTCGGAGTAGGTCACTCGCTTGAGCTTGCCATCGCTACCATCATACCAGGCGCTGCCATATTCGAGAATGAAGAGCTCACCCTGCGGGCCCATAGCCATATCGCCGGGGTGGACAAAGCGATACTTGCCGAGCCATGGTTCGTTCCACTCGATGTCTCCTTTGTCATCAAGTTTGATGAGGCGGATTTTGGTGGTGGTCCAATCATAGGCAATGAGACAGCCGTCCAGTTGCGCCGGGAGAGCACTCTTGTTTTTTGGGAAAAGGTCGGCGTGGAAAATCGGGCCGGCACAAGCCGAGGCTCTGGGGTAATGCCAGAAGGCGGGTTGGGCCGCTGGTAGTTCCCTGAGCCCGGTATTGTTGACTGAGTTGTTGATCGGTTTCTTTGGGTCAAATTTATCGCCTGTCTCTTTATTGACAAAGTCGTAGTTGGAATAGGGTTTGTTGTCCGCACTGAAGTAGGGCCAACCGAAGTTACCTGCTTTGCGGGCTTGGTTGATCTCATCATAGCCGCGTGGCCCGCGGCTGGAATCGCGTCCGGCGTCAGGTCCGACTTTTCCCCAGTAAAGGTAGTTACTCTTTTGGTCGATGGAGATTCGGTAAGGGTTTCGGCATCCCATCACATAGATTTCAGGCCGAGTCTTTTTGGTGCCTTTCGGAAAAAGGTTTCCTTCCGGAATGGTGTAGCTGCCATTTGGGGTCGGTTTGATGCGGAGAATCTTTCCGCGAAGATCGTTGGTATTGGCCGCGGTGCGCTGGGCATCATACCACTTTCGGTCTGCCCCTTCGTCGATGGGTGCTGAGCCGTTTGATTTGAACGGGCAGGTGTTGTCGCCGGTTGAAAGGTAGAGGCACCCATCGGGTCCAAAGGCGAGTGATCCACCTTCGTGGCAGGTCGCATTTTCGCGATCGTGTGGGACTTCGAGTAGGGTTTTCTCAGCACCGAGCTGGCCTCCCTTAAAAGTGAAGCGAGCAAGATGGTGAGCGGGTTTGCCTTGGACCGAGTAGTAGAGATAGACCCATTTGTTTTTCGCGTAATTGGGGTCGAGGGTAATTCCAAGGAGTCCACATTCTCTGGCGAATTCCTTTTTTCTCACCTCGACCGGAATGGTTGCGATTACTTTGACTCCGCTGGTTTTGGGGTTGACCAATTTAACCGCTCCGGTGCGTTCGATGACGAAAACGTATCCTTCCGGAGTGACGGCGATTTCCATGGCATCTACAAAATCTCCGGCAATGGTATCGACTCGAAAGTGCTCATCAGCAGGAACTTTTGCGGAGGCGACGGGCAAACTCAAGAGAAGAAGGAAAGAAGCTAAGCGTCTCATAAGGAAATAATAAGGGTATTCATGGTAAGCGCAAGCTCGGTTGGGAGGGCGAATTAGGAATGAAGGCTGGTCTAATCGCGCATTTCACGATACGCGGTGAGTATGAAGGTCCTTGCAAGTGTGTGCCTCCTTATGCTCGCTTCTACGTGGCTGGGGGCGATCACTTTGGAAGAGGTTAATACCTCGGGAGTGGCTTCTTTTCAACATGCGGGCTCGCTCTCGGAAATCGTTTGCCACCCGGATGGGATTCATGTCCTGAGCTCTGCTCGTGATCAATGCGTGCGCCTTTGGGAGATCAAAACTGGCAAATTGGTTCGGCGATTTACGGTGCCAGGATGTAGTGATATGTGGGGGATTCGCTTTTTGAAGGAGGGGAAAGAATTTCTCGCTGCCAGTAGTTCAGATGATGTCTTTCGTTTTGAGGTCGCTACCGGGAAAGTGTTGCAAAAATACTCGCACCCCGACACTGCCTATCGTTTGGCTGTCCTTCCCGATGAAAAGAGCTTTGTTGGAACTGATGCCGGCAAAAACGCGATTTTGTGGGAGACCGCTACGGGCAACAAGTTGAAAACCTTCTCCGGACACTCCCAAGATGTGTATACCGCCATCGTGGTGAATCAGGGGAAAACACTCATTACCGGATCAGAAGACAAGAGTATCAAGCAGTGGAATATTGAAGCGGGAAAGTGTCTCAAAACAATTACGGGTAAGCCCACTTTTAAGGACGTTTTTACTTTGACTGCGTCTCCTGACAAAAAGCATTTCGCGATGATCTGCGAGAGCGGGTACGCGTGTGTCTTCGAATCAGCTACTCTAAAAGAGGTCTGGAAGACGAAGCTGGGGGAGGAGGGGCAGGTTGTTGCGTGGGCTCCTGATGATTCTCTAATCGCCTCGACTTCGAATGATGGGAATCTCTATCTGTTACATCCCAAAACCGGCAAAGTGGTAAAAAAAATTAAGACTGCCAAGAACTCTCACACCCCTATTGCCTTCACCAACGATAGCAAATTTATCATCTCGGGTGGCGACTATATTTTACACATCCATAACGTTGAGACCGGCGAGAGGGTTGAACCTGAGTTGGGCTATCCTGAAAAGTATTACAGCTATGATCACATGGCGGTCGGTCCCTCCGGTTCCCGGGTTTATATTTCCGATGGTTCTTCGTGGCAGGTCCTGGATCGTGAAAATCCGAAGGTGAATCGCAAGTTTACCGAGGATCAATCTATCACCGCGATGGCGCTCTCAAGCGATGGTGGATTCATCGCGATTGGTTGTGAACGTGGCAAGATCAAGGTTCGCGATACCAAGGGATTCAAAGTAGTGGGTTCGCTTTCTGACAAAGGAAGTATTAATGGTCTGGCGTTCTTGCCTGATGGTAAGCGATTGATCTCTGGAGGAGAGAGCAAGACGGCAACTCTCTGGGCCATTTTAGCAGGGAAGAGCTTGCGACGTTTTGAAGGGCACAGCGAGGAAGTTGTAGCTTTGGCTCTATCAAATGACGGGGAGCAATTGGTGACGTTGTCGAAAGACCGTTCCATCAGGACCTGGTCGGTAGCCGGTGGGGACGAGCAATCGGCGGCTGAACTTGTGAAAAGACCTCCTGTTGGAATTGCTTATTTGGATCACGGCCAATCGCTTGTTATTTCAGCCAAATCTAAAGACGTGATGGGGCGTATTCTTCCCGAAATTCAGGTTGAGGAGGTCGTCGATAAGGAGGGTGTCCTAAACTTGGTCAAGACGCTTGCCGATGACCAATTTCTGAAGAGACAGGAAGCGATGGAAGAGCTCGTCAAGTCAGGTAAGCCTGTATTAGCCATCGTCAAAGCCATTGAGACCGAGGATCCTGAGGTGAAGTCTCGTCTTGTTGGTGTTCGGGATGCTATCCGGGGAAGCCTCGCCGAGAATACTTTCAAAAAAGTTGCATCGCTCGAGGACGATCTGGGCGTGCTGGCGACTGATCCACTCGGTGAGTTTTGGGTTGGTAAATTAGGGTGTGAAGGGGCGTCCCGGATTGTCGTTGGCGCGGTTGACCGGGCGTCGGAGGGAATTAAGGTTTTACAGACGCTGGACAATCAACATGGATGCTTGCAGTTCTCATTTTCTCCGGACGGCAGCCACCTTGGCACCATCAATGCAGATGGGACCTATTCCTTATTTCAGGTCATCCGGGATTGATTAGCCAGTTTCACGGAGACCTGATGAAATTGCGTTGATGGTCAGTTGAAGGGCGAGGAATTCGCGATTGAACCGACCGTCTTCCGCCTCGATTGGACTTCCGGCTTCACGCCAGCCTTTAATGAGAGCGATTTGTTGTTCGTGAAGAACTTTCAATGGGACTTCACGGACGGCTAGAGTTTTCCTCATGCGGGGACGTCGGGAGTTGAAATCGCGACCAAAGAGCTCGTGTACTAATTTACGGGTCTTCTCGTATTCGGTGAGAATTTGTCCAAGAAGGCGGTCGCGAAGGACCTCGTCCGGACAGAGGCCCGCGTATTGCTTCATCATCTCGGGGTTTGCCGAAGCAAGGGAGGATTCGATGTTCGTGAAGACGTAGCGAAGGAAGTCGAACTTGGGCAGGTTGTCCTTGATGTTCTGATAGGCCTCTTCGCCAATGGCTTCTAGTCCTGAGCCGACGCCATACCATCCCGGTAGGTAGAAGCGGGCTTGTGTCCAGGAAAAGACCCAGGGGATGGCCCGAAGATCCTTGAGTGATGCTTTCTTTCCGGTGCGCCGTGAGGGGCGTGATCCAAAAACACCGGTTTCGAGAGCGTCGATTGGAGTAGCGGTGCGGTAGAAGCTAATGAAGTCATCGGCGTCGAGAAGCTTGCGGTAGGCCTTGTCCGATTCGACTGAAAGGGCGTCGAGACTTTTTCGACATTGCTCGACGGGATTCGCATTTTCATTTCGAAGGCCTACAATGCGTGTGACTCCCGCGGTGAGCAGTTCGAGGTGAAAGTGGGCATTGCCCTCATGGCCGTATTTGCGTGGAAGGACTTCGCCTTGTTCGGTGACGCGAACAGGTCCGGCGAGTGCTCCTTCGGGAAGGGCGCGGAGGAACCAGCGCGTTGGACCGGCTCCGCGTCCAATGGTGCCACCGCGACCGTGGAAGAATTGCGGAACGACACCTTCGGCTCGGCAGGCAGCTGTCATTGCCTCCTGTCCTTTAAAAATTCCCCACTGCGAGGCGAACACACCGGCGTCTTTGTTTGAGTCGGAATAGCCCACCATGGCGGGCTGTATACCCGAGGGATGAGGTCCCATGATGGCTAGGTATTCGGCCAGAATGGTGTTGGCGGCGGCAAGGTCTTCGCCGGTTTCAAAGAGCGGGCTGACCGGCAGGCGGGAGCGCCACTTGCCGTTTGAGTGAATCTTTGCAAGTCCGGATTCGCGGCAGAGGAGTTGCACGAGAAGGATGTCGGACACGGAGCGCGTCATGCTGATGATTAGCTGGCCAAGGCAATCGGGACCACGTTTGCGCAGGTGGGTGGCCAGGAGTCGGAAGTAGGCCAGGATGTTATCTGCATCGTCTCCCGCCTCTTCGTAGCGAGAGAGAAACGGTCGGGGGTTTGAAAGTTCAGCGACAAGAAACTCGCGGCGTTTTTCTTCGCTCCAGGTCGGGAAATTTTGACCATCAGGGATGCCGACTTTGGCGAAGAGTTGGGCGGCGGCGGCATCGTGGGCCTCCGAGTTGTTGCGAACATCGAGCGAAGCGAGATGGAGTCCGAAAATCTCAGCAAGGCGAATGAGCGGGAAGATCCACTCGTGTGCGGTCATCGACGCCTTGGCTTCGCAGAGGGTGTCGTGGGCAAGATTGAGGTCGGTTAGATATTCAGCGGTGGTTTGGTATTTGTCCTGCTCGAATCTCTCGACGATGAGTCGAATAAAAGTCTGCCATGGCTCAAGGTGGTAACGTCTTGTAATCTTGGTTCCGGCATCGCCGAGTTCTTCTGCATAAGTTTCAATGGCCTTGTTGAGGCGAGAAGGAACCTTGGTGAAGGGAGGAGCTAGGGTGAGTTTGTCGGCAACCTTCATCAGGTGCCGCTGGTGCATCTGGACTGCGTTCTCGTGAAGTTCGGCGAGGGTGTTTTTAGTCACCTCAGGTGTGACGAAGGGATGCCCGTCCCGGTCTCCGCCAATCCAATTGGAGAAGCGTAGTTTTGGATAGGCGTTTTCCTTGCGGAGATTTTCAATGTCCCATCCTGCGTCTTCCCAGGCGAGTTCAAGAGAACGATCAAGGCGAATGACGACTTCCGGAAAGGTCTCGCTGAGGTAGGGAAGGGCATTGCGGAGTTCTTCTTGCACGTCGGGGCGCTGTACAAAGATTTCGCCGGTATACCAAAGCGTCTGGAGTTCGGCACGGAGTGAGTCGGCGACACGGCGTCCGTAGTGAGGGTCGTTTTTAGCAGATTCAAAACTTCGGAATTCTTCGTAAATGGCCTTGTGTCGAACTCGCACCGAGGGGCGTTTGGCTTCCGTGGGGTGGGCGGTGAGGACAGGCTCGACCTTTACTTTTTTGAGGGTTCCGATGACCTCCTGTTCGCTCAGACCTGCGTCGGAGAGGCGTTTAATGACTGAGGGCCAAAGGCCTTTGATGGCATCGGCTCCGTGGGAAGCCCGGCGGGCGCTGCGGAATTTCCAGGCGACGCGTTCTTCGACAATATTGAGGAGTTCGAAACAAATTGAGAGAAGTTGGGCTCCTTCGCGCTCGGCGCCTGAAGGAATGGTCTCGGGGAAGGGTTTCCCTTCCTGCCAGGGAACAAGCGAGCGGAGATCTGCGTCGAGCGGGAGGGCGTCGGCGAGCATTGCCGTGGTTTCGGCTAGGCTTTCGTCGAGTTCGCGAAACCCTTCTGCGAAATATCGGTCGTTCTTAATGTTGTCAGGCATTCAAGGCGAGAATGCTCTTATTTCGAGAGACTGGCAAGGATCTGTCTTTCAGGCCGGTAGCTGGTCTGCTAATAAAAGGCATGAAGCAAATTATTTGCGCGGCGGCAGCCCTTATCGGAACGGTTCAGGCTCAAAGCACTCTCGTCTATGTGGGCACGGGAGCTGACGGAATTTACACTTTGGAATTAAACGAAAAAACGGGAGCTCTTTTGAATCGTAAGCATGTTGTGAAAGGTGAGAATATGGGGTTTCAAGAGCTGAATAAGGAGGGGAGTGTCATTTTTTCGACTTTTAAAAAGGATGGTAAGGGCGCGGTTGCGTCTTATTCGATCGATGATGGTAAGCTTACCCAGGTTTCGACCCAGACCTATGATGGTCGAGGTCTTTGCCATGTGAGCATTGATGCTAACGAAAAGGTGCTTTTTGGTGCGGATTATGGTGGTGGTAAAGTCGTCTCATTCCCAATTGAGGGTGGGAAGATTGGCAAGGTGGTTTCACTCATGCAGCACGAAGGTTCGAGTGTGAACGAGCAACGGCAGAAAGGACCTCATGCACACTCGATATACGCGGGGCCCGACAACAAGTTTGCCTATGCTCCCGATCTGGGAATCGATCAGGTGAAATTTTACGCGTTCGATGGTAAGGGGGAGCTGACCGACAAAGGTGGATTCAAATCGATACCGGGTTCCGGTCCACGTCACATGAAGTTCGGAAAGGATGGATCGCACGCCTATGTTTTGAATGAACTGACTTTGAGCGTGACGGGCTTTTCCCGCGAAAAGGAGAGCGGTGTTTTGACGATGAAGAATACGGTGAGTGTTTTACCAGAAGGTTCCAAAACCGAAAATATGACCTGTTCAGAAATCCGGGTCTCTCAGGATGGGAAATACATTTATACTGCGAATCGTGATCTGACTGAAAACGGACGCGACTCGTTGACCGTCTTGTCAGTAGCGAAAGATGGCTCATTGGTGCACGTCGGAACGACTCCTGCAGCGGTTTGGATTCCGCGGAATATCAATCTTTCCCCATCAGGGGACTGGCTCTTGGTGGCGGGACAGAATTCTAATGAGGTCACCAGTCACCGAATCGATAAAAAGACAGGCAAAATCTCGTACAGCGGTAAAAGCGCTGAGGTGCCAAAAGCAATGTGCATTAATTTCGACCGATAAGCCTTGGTTTGTGGCTTTGGAGAGTGCCTCTCCGGGGGACCGTTACTCGCGTTTTTGGCCTCGAAGCATGGCCTCGATGAAAGGGTTAATTGCACCATCCATGATGTTTTGGATGTTGCCTGATTCTTCCCCGGTGCGGAGATCCTTGACCATCTGATAGGGTTGGAAGACGTAGGAGCGGATTTGGCTGCCCCAGCCGATTTCCCCTTTGTCGGAGTAGGCGCGGTCCGCCTCGGCTTTCTGTTTGTCCTCTTCAATTTGGTAGAGCTTGGCCCGGAGGGTTTCCCAGGCAACTTCGCGGTTGCGGAGCTGGGAACGTTCTTGGGTCGAGCGAATCATGATGCCCGTGGGCAGGTGCTTCATGAGAACGGCGGTCTCGACCTTGTTGACGTTTTGGCCGCCTTTGCCGCCAGAGCGGGCGGTGGAGATTTCGACGTCGGAATCAGGAATATCGATTTCGATGGTGTCATCGATTTCAGGGGTGACATCGATGGAGGCAAACGAGGTGTGTCTTTTTCCGGCGGAGTCAAAGGGAGAGATGCGGACAAGGCGGTGAACGCCACGTTCGGCTTTGAGGTAACCGTAGGCATAAGGACCCTCGATCTTGAGGGAAGCTGAGGAGATTCCTGCTTCTTCACCGTCCTGATAGTCGGTGACAGTGACTTTGAAATCTTTTTGCTCTGCCCAGCGATTATACATTCGGTAGAGCATGCCGGCCCAGTCGCACGCTTCGGTGCCACCTGCTCCAGCCTGCACGGTCATATAAGCATTTTTTGAATCCGAAGGAGAGTCGAGGAGGGTGATGAGTTCGAATGATTCAAGATCCCTGCCGAGTTTCTCGAAGGTGTTCCGGGCCTCACGGGCGGAGTCGAGGTCATCGAATTCCTTGGCGAGTTCGATACCGGAGGTGAGATTTTGAAATTCTTCCTCAAATTTCAGGAAAGGCTCGAGCTTGTCCTTGTTGAGTTTTGTCTCTGCAAGTACCTCGCGGGCCTGTTCCTGCTTGTTCCAGAAATCCGGGTTGGCGGCTTTAGCCTCTAACTCTTCAATTTTTTGAGTAAGATGGGGGATGTCAAAGATACCTCCTGAGTTCCGACAAGCGGCTCTCGAGCGCGCCGGTGTCGATCGCCAGGAGGTCAGCGACGTTTTCGTTTTCCATGAGGGTGTGAGAGTTACGGGAGACTGACGCGGGGGTCAATGGATTTGTGGAAGCTCCTTTGAAAAGGAGTTACGGAAGTTTTGGCGTTGGTAATCACTCTGGAACTGAAAATGGTGATGGCCCGTGGTTGCTTTTCTTGGAGGCCGTGAGGATTTTCTGGTTTTCCTGTAATGAGTGGACAAGGTCTGGGCTCATGAACCGTATGTTTCCGGGAGGTCGTTTTGTTCTGGTCATATTCTTTTGGCAAATGGGGACTTTGCTCTGGGTGTCAGCCAAGCCGTTGAAGGTTTATATTTTGGCGGGGCAATCGAATATGCAGGGGTCGGCTCACAAGAAAACTTTTGCTGCCGTTGGAGATGATCCGAAGACGGCTCCGCTTTTGAGGGAGATTTTGGATGCAAAAGGTGAACCGATTGAATCTCAGAATGCTTGGGTGGCTTGCCGAACGAATCGGCGGGGGGAAGTATCGACCTTGCTTGGGAAGGTAAAAGTCGGTTACGGATTCGATGATGAAAGAATTGGGCCGGAGTATGGCTTTGGTCTTTTTATGGATTGGTCAATGGAGGAGCCGGTTTTGATTATTAAGACGGCTTGGGGAGGGAAGTCACTGGCGGTGGATTTTCGCCCCCCCGGTGCCGGGCCATATCAGCCAAGTGAAAGGGAAAAACAGAATGGTAAAGAATTCTCCGAGGAAGAGGTCGGACACTACTACCGGGAGATGATCGCCTTTGTGAAGGAGACGCTCGATGATGAGGTGAGTATTAAAAAGGTTGTTCCAGAATATGAGAAGAAAGACGGGTATGAGCTTTCAGGCTTTGTTTGGTTTCAGGGGTGGAACGATATGTGTAACCGCCATCATATCGCGCAGTATACTGAAAATATGATTCACTTCATCGCTGATGTTCGTCGCGAGTTTGAGTCGCCCCAATTGCCCTTCATTGTGGGAGTCTTGGGAGTTTACGGGACGGATCCGGATAGCCGCCGTTTCGACAAGGGACTCCCGGTGACTGCTTTTCGCAAGACGCAGTTTGAGGCGGTTAAGCAATATGACTCGAAAGTGGATTCCAAGTTACGGGGTAATGTTATAGCGGTGGATAGTGGTCCCTATTACGAACTGGCTCTCAGTGATATTTACTGGAAGAGGCGTATGACGGGAGAGTGGAAACGCCGTCTCAAAAAGGGAGAGATGACCAGGGAGGATTACGAGAGGGAGTGCGCCAAGTTTGCCTTTGGCGATGGTGAGATTACTGCCGAAGAACAAGCCGCTTGGGATCGATGTGCCTCAAATGCGGAGTATCACTATCTTGGCAGTGGGAAGACTTTTATTCGTTTTGGAAAAGTTTTGGCCGAAGCCATGCTTGAGATTGAGAGAAACTAACGAGAATTCTTTATGATGAAATTAAGACTGACTTTTTTAGGCCTGCTGTGCGCGACGCTTGTTTCGAAGGCGGAGAAGCCTCCCAATATTTTGCTAATTATGGCTGATGATCTTGGGTGGTATGATGTGAACTTTAATGGAAACAGGCACTTGGATACCCCCAACCTCGATCGCTTTGTGAAACAGGGAATGGTTTTTCCACACGGCTATGCCGCGGCTCCGGTGTGCACACCGACTCGGGCTGCTATGATGACCGGGATGTCTCCGGCAAGGCTGACGATTACGAATCATGCTCCTGGTCACAAGGATGGTATGGTTCCGGATGGGCGAACGCAGGCCGGGGCGGAAAAGCTGACTTATCTTCCGCTCGAAGCCGAGACCTTGGCCGAACGATTAAAAAACGAAGCCGGTTACGCGACCGGGTTTGTTGGGAAGTGGCACTTGTCGCATCGCAAGGGAAAGAACGAAGCCGGTGAAAAGTATGAGCTTGGATTGCGTCCAAAAGCACAGGGCTTTGACCGCAATATTGGCGGATACGACCGGGGTGGGCCTCCAACATATTTTGCGCCATACAAGATCCCAACCCTGGAAGAAGGTCCGGAGGGGGAGTATTTGCCTGATCGTTTGGCGACGGAATGCATCGAGTTTATTAAAGAGAAAAAGGAGGGCCCATTCTTCCTGACCTTTTGGAATTATTCGGTCCATTACCCCATCGAGGCTCCGGAGGACCTAATCGCGAAGTACAAGAAACGCCCGGTGGAGAATGCTCCCTATGCCGCAATGATCGAAGGGATGGACCGTTCGATCGGACGCGTCTTAAAATCACTTGATGACCTAGGTTTGGCTGAAAATACCATTGTCATCTTCACTTCCGATAATGGATCTTTGTTCGGGAATGGTCCTTTGAGAGCAAACAAAGGCCATCTTTATGAAGGTGGTATCCGGGTTCCCTGGGCCATACGTTGGCCGGGAAAAGTGAAGGCGGGCTCAAGTTCGGATACTCCCATCATCACCACCGACACATTTCCGACCTTGCTGGAGGTGGCGGGTTTGAAACCCAGGGACGCGACTCCTCTTGACGGGGAAAGCCTGGTCCCGATGTTGAGGGGAAATTCCGGACTAAAGAGGAAATCGATTTATTTCCACTATCCCAACTACGCTTTTCACAAGAGGAATCGTTTGGGAGGAGTGGTGCGGAGCGGAAATTACAAGCTTATCCACTTTTACGATGATGATTCCATCGAGCTTTACGATGTTGTTGCAGATCAGGGTGAGACGAAAAATCTCGCGGGGTCGAAGCCTGAATTGGCTGCGGAATTGAAAGCCGGGTTGGCCCAATGGCTCAAAGAGTCCGGAGCGAAGATGCCTTTTGTTCCTTCCAAAAAATAAAACCCATGAATTCATCGGAACCATATCGTATCCCAGGACTTGAGCTGATCGATCACTCCTTCAAAGCACCCCTTGATTACGAAGATCCGGGCGGGAGGCAGATTGATCTCTTTGCCCGTGAAGTTCGCGATCTTGACTCGAAGAGTGCGGAGAAGCCTTTCCTCGTTTTCTTGCAAGGCGGGCCGGGGTTTCGGGCTCCTATTCCAATCCAAAAGACGGGATGGTTGAAGCGAGCTCTCACCGAGTTTCGCGTTCTCATGTACGATACCCGAGGGAATGGCTTAAGTAATCCGGTAGATCATCAGACCTTGCCTTTAGAAGGTGATGCGGCCGATCAGGCTGAGTATCTCGCGCACTTTCGGCAGGACAATATCGTGCGGGATGCCGAGTTGATCCGCTCGCAGATGAGTCCGGGAATTCCTTGGTCAACGATTGGTCAAAGCTATGGGGGATGGTGTACGATGACATACTTAAGTCTTCATCCGGAAGGATTGAAGGAGTGCTTTATTTTTGGTGGAGTTCCCGGGCTCGATCGGACCGCCCGAGAGATTTATGAGGGAACCTTTCCCTTCGTTGAAGAGAGGAACCGGAAGTATTTTGAGAAATTTCCAATGGATAAAGCCCGGCTCACAAAGTTGGCGAGGCATTTGGAGAAGAACGAGGTTCTCTTTCCCAATGGTGACCGGATTACTCCGCGGATGGTGCAGACTCTTGGGATGAAATTTGGCTTTGCACACACGGCGGAGGA